>CBDUDJ010000356.1:0-3546 GCA_965365885.1 uncultured Gammaproteobacteria bacterium | reverse complement strand
GCCGCTCTTTTATCAAGCGCTCCCGGGGCTAGACGATAATACGTCCCACCATCGAAGCCCTGGGCTGCGAACCCGACGCCCGTCAGCTGGTTGGGCGGCCGACCCAACCGGCGCCACAAGCCGCCGTATTCAGCGTTGAAGGCGTGATAGTACTCGCCCGGCTCCGCTATCCAGGCCCGGGTTCCGTCTTCGGCCCGTCGCACTTCGATGATCGCCGGATTTTCAGGATGATAGGCGATGCGCCAGTAAAAACCGTTGCCGCCCATGTACATCAGACGGCCGCCTGTGTTCAGCCAGTTCGACACACCATCGAGCATTGCCGTGGAGTAATACTCCGGGTGCGTGCCTGTTATGACCACGGCATAGGGTTCAAGCAGACTTGCACCCTCGCGATGGAGATCTTCATCTGTGATCACGTCGAACGGCTCGCCCGTATGATGCAGCCAGTTGGTCAGATTGGTATCCGCATTGAATGACCAGGTCGTCGTTTTCGGTTTCATATTGAGAATCGGCCGCAGGCGCGAGGAGTAATGCACGCCACTGCCATCCGCGTGGTATTCATAAAGCGAGTAGCCGACTTCTGGATGCTCCAGAATATAGGCCTGATCGGCATTTTTTGGCTCAGGTGCGCCGAATATTCCGCCGCTGAATCCAAGTCGCTCGTTTGCGTAGGCAAGGTATGTCGCAGTGGCAGCAAGATAGGCAATTCTGGCCTTTTTGTGCCCAGCTGCAGGCCTGACAAAGAACGGAACGTAGTCTTCACTCGTTCCTTGCGTGAGCTTTACCGCATAGACGCCACTGGGTAATTCCCCCGGGATCGTCCACTCGAAGTCAGTCGCCCAGTTCGCATCGGCCAGGTCGTCTGCATGAAAATGGATCGCCCCATACTGCGCAGGCTCGTCCTGCCACCGCTGCACGCTACCGTCCCAATGAACACCTTTTACCGCGCGGGTAGGCATTTGCTGCGTTCTGCCGTGGCAGGTACCGCATACATCGCGCAGTTGATCAGTTTCCATAGCCAGCGCGAAATCCCAGGCGCCAAGCAGGTCCGCATGCTCCGGAACGCTCGCTGCGAGCAATGCATCGGCTGCTGCCGTATCGAGAACACCACCTGTCAATCGGGGTGCTTCAATTCGACCATTGAAGGCGGCTGCAATCTGATCGTCTTCGATACACGCTGCGAGCAGCCAGTCTCCGGCCATCAGAGACAACTGAGCAACCGGCATCTCGGCAGTGCTCCAGTTTCTGTCCAGCTCGCCGACACCTGCAGCAATCGACGCTACCGACAGTTGCAATAAGCCATCGTTGCTGGATTCCCTGCCGGCATAGGTCACAAGCACTTTGTGCCAACGCGATTGTTGCAGTGCCAGCGGCGCGGTCAGCCGTTCGCTGCCACCCAGGCTTACCCCGATCCAGCCATCGATGATATCGAGCAACAAACCGCCACCGGCAGCGATCGGCTGCTGATGAGTATCGGGTGTGGTCGGATAGACATAGAGACATAAACTGAATCGTTCAGCTCCCGGCAAGCCGGGTATTTCCGCGTAGGAGCCCGTCTGCAGCGGCTGTTCCCGACCCGGATAACTCCCGGCGAAATCCGCTGCAATCCGACGCTCGTGAAAGCCCGTCCCGCGCGGTCGGTTGTCACCACAGATAAGCTCAACCAGCTCGGCTTGATAATCAGCATCGATATGGCTGCTGACCTTTACTGCCAGGGTCTGACCGGCGCTGACGGACCAGGGGTCACAATAAGCAACCAGGTTTTTTTCGAACACGCTACTTTCCTGTCAGGCTGCGAGCGTTTCGCCGTCCAGCGTAATCCGATGCAACAGGCGTCGCTCGCCGTGGTAGTCGTTTATCGCGTTGTGCCAGGTACAGCGATTGTCCCAGAAGGCAAGCGACCCGGGCTGCCAGTGAAAGCGATAGGTGAATTCCGGTCGCGCCGCATGCTGGTAGAGAAACTGCAACAGGGGGTCACTCTCCAGGGCTGTCCACCCTTCAAAGGAAACCGTAAACCCCGGATTCACGTACAGTGCCGGACGGCCGCTGCGGGGGTGTCGAATGACTACCGGATGGATGGCGTCCTGAGTGGCAAGCTCAGGATTGCCCAGACGCTCGCTGAGATCAGAAGGTCGCTCGGCTCTTGCGCCGAAAACGTGCCTTGAGGAATGGACTGCATTCAACTCGCGAAGCATTTTTTTCATACCGTCGGACAAAGCGTCATAGGCTGCGTACATGCTGGCGAACAGCGTGTCACCACCGACTTCGGGTATCTCCAGTGCGTAGAGCAAGGAGCCAAGAGCGGGAATCTGGTCATAAGAATGATCAGTGTGCCAGCCGCCACCGATGTTAGTTGACTGGTCCGGTTCCTTACGAACTTCGGCAACGTTCGGATAACCATCCACCGCCGTGAAGAACCGGTTGATGTTGATCTTTCCGACACGCTCTGCAAACGCGATGTGGTCAGTCGGCGTCAACTGCTGATCGCGGAAAAACAAAACCCCATATTCCGCATGCGCCTGGCGAATTTCCGCAAGCACATCTCCAGAAAGATCATCTTTGAGATCCAGTCCTTCCACAAACGCGCCAATCGCAGTGCTGGCCGGAGTGACATTCAGCTGTTGATAGTTCATGTGCTGTTCCTCGATGCAGGAGTGCGGGCTCCGTGCCGCGCAGCAAAGCTGTTCAGCAGATCGCGCCCGGCAGCGCAATACTCGGATTAAACCTCTTGCCTTGCAAGCGGTGGTGGGATCAGTTGCAACAGGATTCCGGAAAACACGTTCAGCACCGCAACCATAAGCAGCGCACCCGCGTAGCCACCCGTTGAATCGTGATAGTACGACACGGCAAGCGGGGCACCGGCACCCAACAGCAGCGCAAAGGGCAGACCGGCACTGCGCACCGCACCAAGATAACGGCGGCCGAAATAAGACGCCCAGATAACTTCCTGCAATGGGATCATCCCACCCCAACCAAGCCCCAGCAGACCGAACGCACAGTAAATCCAGAAGAGGGATGCATTTTCCACACTCCACACAATCCACAGCAGGGCAAGGCCCGTCATCACCGCGCCCATTGCCGCGAGCGGTTTTGCCGGGAGGCGATCGATGAAATATCCCCAAACCGGTTTCGACAGCATGGCCGGTATGGAAGCAACCGTTACAGCATACGCAGCCTGCACACGGGTAAAACCTTCGTCCGTTAGATAAGGCACACTCTGTAGCAGCATTACTACGATATTGATTGAAAAAAGCCCGAAGGAGAACACGAGAAAGTAGAACGCCCACGTTCGCATAGCCTGATGCCGCGTGAGAGAGCGGTCGAAATCCTGTTGCGCAAGCCATCCCTGTCCGATCGCCACCTGTTCGTCGGTTTTGCCGTCTGGATGCCAACCGTGATCCTCCGGCATGCGGCGCATCACCAGCGCAACCGGGAAAACCAGCAGTGCTGATCCGGCGGCAAGCAGCAACCAGGTTACACGCCAGTCAAAATAGTCGATGGACACTGTCACAGCAGGCGTGAGCAGAATCCCGGCGAAGGAGACAC
>CBDUDJ010000355.1:0-3550 GCA_965365885.1 uncultured Gammaproteobacteria bacterium | reverse complement strand
CTCGGCAATGGTCTTCTTACCCATGTAGTGGCCAATCTCGTTGATCGATTTCACCACTGCGTAGTCGCCTGGATTATTGGCGATGTCCTTGACAAACACGCCATCGATTTTCACGTAGTCGACTGGCAGGTTGCGCAGGTAGGAGTACGACGAAAGACCTGTACCGAAGTCGTCGAGTGAAAACTGACAGCCGATGATTTTCATCCGGTTCATGAAATCGACCGCGTTGTCGAGGTTGGCAATTGCCGCAGTCTCGGTGATTTCGAAACAAACCTTCCCGGTTGGTGCCTGGCTTTTTGCAAACTGCTCGAGTACGAAATCGGGGAACGTTTCGTCATTTACTGAGTGACCGGACACGTTGATAGAGAAACCACCGAAGTTGTCCAGCTTGTCACGGTTGATCGACATCCAGTTGAGCACACGTTCGATCACCCAGCGGTCGACTGACGTCATCCTGTTGTAGGTTTCCGCGGCGATGATGAAATCCGTCGGCGGCATCGTGTCGCCTAACTCATCGATCATCGTGAGCAGAATCTCATAGTGCTTGTCGACGTCCTGCACTGCGCCACCTTTTATCGGCGCAATCTGCTGGCAGTTCAGGATCAGGCGATCTTCTTCCAGCGCTTTGTCGAGTTGCGTGACCCACTCCATCACACCGTGACGGCGCATCATCGCAGCATCACCGATTTCGTATTCCTGCACCCGGTTACGGCCTGCGTCTTTTGCCGTATAACAGGCTTCATCGGCAAACTGCATTGCGTTGTCGACGCTGTCCGTTGTCTGATCCACGAACACGAGTCCCAGACTCGCCGCGAGCGTGTAGTGGCGCCCGTCCCAGTCGAACTTCTCCGAGCGGACACAGTTGAGCAGCTCTTCGGCAAGATCCCGTGCTTCCTGCGTCTCGACATTTTCGACGAGCACGCCAAATTCATCGCCACCGAGGCGGGCAACACTGGCCTCTCGGTCAACGAGTGCCTTCGTGAGCGTGTCAGCAATGAGCTTTAAAAGTTCATCACCCGCAGTGTGGCCGCTGGTGTTGTTGACGATCTTGAACTGATCCAGATCCAGATAGAGCAACGCATGCTGCAGTTCTTCGGCTTTTGCCGACTGTATAGAAGCCGCTACAAAACGCTCGAATTCCTTTCGATTGAGCAACTGGGTCAGGTCGTCGTGGCTGGCCTGGTAGGCCAGTTGATTGTGCATGTTTTCGAGCATGCGCTGGGAAGCTCGCTCCATGAGCGGCAGATCATAATCATCCAGAAGCGTGATATGGCCCTCATGCAAACCGTCCGCCATCTCTTTGAGAGTCAGGTCGCGCGATTTGATGCCCTTACGGTTAACGAGAATAAAAGCCGACCCTTCATCACCAACGAAGGCGACCGTCAGTATCAAAGGCCGTCCCTGGGGATCGCTGGTCGCCATCCACTCGCCGACATTAATTCGCCGCGCTCGGGCTACGGCCTTCGACCAGCTGTCTATCACCTCCGCGTCATCGGTATCGATCGCGGGGTCCGTTTCCGGCAGGAGACCGTCAAGGCCAAGTGCCTCGGGGACGCCGCTTGGCTCGACGATGGAATAGGTAATCTTCGCTTTTTTACCGGTCGTATCACCAACCAGCGCAGCAGAAAGCCGCATAATCAGGGGAGTACGCTTGCTGGGATCGAAAGAAATGCTGTTGAGCCCTGCCACTACCCGCTTAAGCAATGAGTCGGGATCCAGATAGCCTTCGCTGTCTGGTTTGACTTCTCTTCTTAGTTGGCCCCACAGCATATCGATAACCGACAGCTGATCCTGCCACTCGTTGCTCTCGTCACCATGGCGCAGGTGAGTGTGAACCATCAGGTTGCGCCAGCCCGGGTTGAGTAGTTCCAGCAGCAGGTCGGGGACTTCTTTACCCGCAAGCCGCGATTCCATTTCCCGCACGACCGATCGCCGCGCACGAGCCAGTTTCTGCTGACCCTCGCTCGACCTGACGGTACGTTCAATGTTGCCGCGATACGCTCGCGTCTGTTTGTCCACCAGGGGATTGAGTTCATCGACGACTTCTGAGAAAACGTGCGGGTTTTCGTCGTATTCCTTAACAACTTTCGCCAACAGCTCATCGACCCGCTTGCCCACCTCACGGTCGATGCCGTCGCGCGTGTCACGTGCGTTACCCAGACGCGCCAGTTGGTTCAACATCTGTACTGCGCTGTGCGGGCTCTCGGCTTCCTGGCGCAAAAACTCAGGATCGCGTGCCGCCAGTTTGTTCAGCGTAATCTCCAGACGCTGTACCCAGTCACGGATACCTTCTGTAAGAAAGTGGTCTTCGGTAATCGAGCCGACCAGGTTTTCCATCACATCGAGGGTGTCGAAATCCTCTTCGCTGAATCGTTTACGATCCCCGTGCTGCTGCTGCAGCAGTTCGATCAGCCGTGGTTTCAGGCGCACGTCGGTCAATGACGCATCGCCGAGTTCGTTTTCCAGCGCGCCCAGTGCGTTGAGAATGTCCTGGCCGTCGAAAGTATCTCCCGGTGGCGTGTCTGGTGATGCCAGTAGTGCATCTCTGTCTTTGCCGAGCAGTTCTTTTGTCCGGCGATCAAGACCCAGGATGTTGCGGGCGGTACTGTAGAGACCATGAGTTCCGCCGATGGGCGCAAGGAATGGGTTGTGGTCGACGCGCGGTATCGCTGGACCGATTCCATCGGCAGCCAATGTAGCTTCACGTACCGCCGTATCCATCTCCTGATAGGCTTCAGGTTCCATGCGTACGCCCGATGGCGAGCGCTTGACGGATCTGCGTTGCAGAGCTGCGCGCAATTCTTCCACAGAAGGAAACGCATGACTCTCATCGAGCATCTTAGTCAGCGCCGCATAGAGATTGCCCAACATCGGCATGAGGGCATTTTCGAAACAGCGATAAATATCCTGTTTCACGACCCGGCGGAATTCGAATTCCCGCAAAGCATCATCAAAAGACCAGGTGAGAGCAGAAGGACCGATCGGCACGACGTCCTTATGGGTCCAGGGCTTCGCAACCATACCCAGCAGTGCCCGAAGATCGAGAAGGTCGTCGTTGTAACGATTTTCGGCTTTGGAGATGACCTCCGCTACCGCTAGCCATTCCTCGAACTGTTCAGTCTCAACAATCTTCAACTTGGTGGTATCACCCGTGGCGCGGCGGCGGCGCCGCTCGAGCACATCTTCGAGTTCCGATACCTGATCGATCTGGCGCAGGGCCTCACCGATGAAATCATGGCGGATCCGGTCCTGGTTCTTCTCCAGGATATCAAGGCCTTCGAAGTACATCATCTGCACCGCGTTGGTGCCGGCGTCGCGCGCCTTCACCAGCATTTCGTTGTCAACTATGCCAAAGAACTGGGTACAGATACGATCGAGCGCGCGCTGCTTAACGCGGCGCATTTTGCTGCGGATTTCTGTCGCATCAGCATCGTTGATGCGGCGGTCGCGCAACAGGTCATCGGGAATCTCCGCGGCCTGGGCTTCCTCCAGACGCGCAGCACTGGTGTCGGGATCATCTGGACGGGTTGCCACCGCTTCGCCTTCGTAG
>CBDUDJ010000354.1:0-3551 GCA_965365885.1 uncultured Gammaproteobacteria bacterium | reverse complement strand
GCACTTTTCTCAGTCGGCGTCTGCAGCGTATCTGCATCACGAATGGCAACGTAGTCAGTTTCGAGACTGCCACCGCGCATCGCCACGCGCGCGGTCTGCTCCAGCTTGCTGTAGTTGCGCGCACCATTGCTGATTGCGTGTGCCAGGTCGTTGAGAGTCTGGTGGACAATGCCTGCGTTTTTGCGCTGATCGGGCGGCAGATGTTGCAGGCCGCTGCCGAGCGCAACCCCATCGAAGTCGCGCACTACTGGCACTCGAACTATCCGGATATCGAGCGAAAGTTCCTGGATCATCCGCTCGGTCACCACCAGCTGCTGGTAGTTTTTTTCGCCGTAGAGGAGGACGTTGGGTTGGATGATCAGCAACAGCTTGAGCATCACAGTTGCCTTTGCCTCCACGACTTCGGCGCGTTGCGTACCGGAGAGTTCGTCGGCCACAACCGGCAAACGCACACCAACGTAGTCTGTGACTCCGAGCGGAAACAATTCTTCGTGGGACGGTGCAAACATGCAGTCTGCGAGGTTTTCCAGGCGGCGGATATCCTGTTCGATCGGCGGCTTCACCGGTGCATCAGAGCACTCAGGCAATAGAGGATTGCTGCAGATGCTCACCACGCTGATATCCGCTTGATCGCGGCAGGCTTTGATCAGCGCTACATGACCGTCGTGAAGATCGCCGCTGGTTGCCAGGAGTGCGAGCTGCCGATTGCCACGGCGCCAGTTTAATGAGCTCCGATAGGCCTCAATCGTATGGAAGATCTCCATCGAGCGCTGATTCTCCTCGTATATCGAGCTGAATTTACCCTCTTGTGCAACAATTTGCTCTGGTCTTGTTCACAGCCTCACTGAGTGCGGGAACACGCTGCTAGAGGAGGGTCGGATTCGGATTGAAATACTGCCGTGAACCGTCCATGTCGACTATCTGGTCGAGCAGAGCATCAAAGTGATCTGTGTTGTTAACCATGTCGATGGTCGTTGCGTTGACTACAAGCAGTGGAGCAGCGTCGTAGAAGTGGAAAAATTGTGTGTAGCTGTTGCTCAATGATTCCAGATACTCGGCAGTAATCTCACGCTCGTAGGGGATACCGCGGGAGCGAATGCGCTCGAGGAGGATGTCGGCTGGTGCCTGCAGGTAGATGACCAGATCCGGTGTGGGCGGTTGAATAGCAAGGTTTTCATGGATCTGTCGATAGAGCTCGTACTCGTTGACGTCCAAGGTCAAACGGGCGAAGAGATCGTCCTTCTCGATGAGAAAATCCGCAACGAGAGTGGTTCCCAGCAGATCATTGTCCTCGACGTCGGCAATCTGGCGGGCTCGGTGCAACAAAAAAAACAGCTGTGTCGACAGTGCGTGACGTTTGCCATCACGATAGTAGCGGTCGAGAAACGGATTCTCCGCTGCCGGTTCCAGGAGGATCGGATAACCCAGTGTCTGTGCTAACCGGCTAGCGAGGGTTGTTTTGCCAACTCCGATGGGGCCCTCGACGGCAATGAACTTTGGCAGATCGTGGCCAGCCAGCCTTTGCAGGGAACTTGCAGTGAGTTCCATGGTTGCGTCCAGTGGGACGGATTGCTGCACCGGGTTGCTCATCGATCTAATTCATCTCAAGTGATGGCTATCATGGCCAACCGCTCACTGGCATTCAACACCGTCCTGGGAATTGTCAGCCGATTGATTGCGTCCGCGGCGCCGACGGCGTCGTTTGCGCTGCGGTTGCTGGGAACGCAGTTCTTTGACCATCTGCTCAGACGCTTCTTCGTCAACTTCCTGGAACAGAGTCCACCAGCGGGCAAGCTCACTGAGTGTGGGATCGGTGCCGTCTGCGGCCTGCGACTCTGATGCGGATTCAGGTCCGTCGACAGCCTCAGCACGCAGGAGCAGAAAATCGTAGGCTGCGCGGAATCTCGGATGACCCGCAACACGCCCGATTGAGCGAGCCAGGCGGGCTTCCAGACGCTCCTGCATCTGCCAGACGTCCCGCACGAACTGGGAGAAGCGGCGCGGTACGGCGATGATCTGTTGTTGTTCCGCCAGCGTCTCGGTTGCGGCAAGGGTACGTGCTTCGACAGGATTCATTTCCGCTGCGAATTCTTCCGCGCGTGCGCGGTAGTCCGGCCACAGCAGAACGGCAATCAGGAAACCGGGGGTTACGGGTTTGTCAGCGGCGATGCGCGCATCCGTGTTACGCATCGCGAGCATGACCATCGGATCCTCGGGTACGCTGGTTGGAAAGATTGCCGCGCACATGGGAGTTGCCGCAAGGAGTTGCCAGGCAGCGGCGGCATAACCGGAAAGAAAGAATTTCAGCATCTCATCGAACAGGCGCGCAGCCGGTATGGCTGCCAGCAGCTGGGCCGCTTCACCGAACGCTTCGCTGCAGGCAGGATCCAGCTCGAACCCCAGTTTTGCCTGAAATCGCAATGCGCGCAGGACGCGGACCGGATCTTCGCGGATACGGGTTTGTGTCTCACCTATAAATCGCAGTTGTTTGAGTTTCAGGTCGTCAAGCCCGCCAACGTAGTCGATGACCTCTTCGGTGCGCGGGTCGTAGTAAAGAGCGTTGATGGTGAAGTCTCGCCGGAAGGCGTCTTCCTCCAGCGTACCGTAGACGTTGTCTCTGAGAATCATGCCGTCGGCCGAATGGCTTCGCTCGTCGGTTGCCGCCGCATGCGCGCGACGGAAGGTCGACACTTCGATGAGATCCCTGCCGGATCGGACATGGGCGATTCGAAATCTACGGCCGACCAGGCGTGACCGGCGAAACAGAGACTTCACTTCCTCGGGTTTCGCATCTGTTGCTACATCGAAATCTTTGGGCGTGTGGCCTAACAGCAGATCACGGACACAACCTCCCACGAGCAGAGCAGTGAAACCCGCTTCGTTGAGGCTTTCCAGCACAGCGAGGGCGTTCGCGTTTACCTGATCAAAGGTCAGCCCGTGTGCGTCGACGCTCAGGCGCTGTACGGTAGCGGTCAAGAAACGTCCCTGCGTGGTCGGCGGTTTCGCGTTTTCTTGCGCGGAATATGTAGTCGCTGCCTGCGTTCCCAGAGGCTTTTGCGGCTGATCCCCAGTCGTTCTGCGAGTTCGGTTTCGGTCAACTGATCCTGATGAGCGTTAACGAAGCTGACGAAATAATCCTCCATTGTCAGGTCGGGTTGTAGCGTCGATTGTTCGACCGTGGGAACGGTGTTTGTGTCTATGGCCAGGAGCTCAGAGCTCAGCTCCGTGACCTCGCTGAGTATTACTGCCCGTTCAATGGCGTTTTCGAGTTCTCTGACATTTCCCGGCCAGGGGTAAGCACGCATGGCTTTAAGTGCTTCGGAGCTGAATTTGCGTACGGGCTTCGAAAGTCGCTGGAGAGTTTTCTGCAGTATTGCTTCAGCGAGGAGGTGTACATCGTCGGCTCGCTCACGCAGTGGTGGTACAGCGAGCGATACAACGTTGAGCCGATAGTAGAGATCTTCCCGGAACTGTTCGTCGGCGATCATTTTTTCCAGGTCCCGGTGACTGGCGGTAATCAGCCGAACGTCGGTTTGCGTACTGGTGCCGGC
>CBDUDJ010000353.1:0-3558 GCA_965365885.1 uncultured Gammaproteobacteria bacterium | reverse complement strand
GAGGCGCGGCCGGACATTGGGGATCGTTATTCGGACTGGGCCTGGCCGGCACTGGTTTTCATGGCACCCGACGCAACGCAGGTACTGGCAATTCGCGGTAACAAGTCACCGCGTAATTTTGTTCGAATCCTCGATGAACTCATCGAGCAACACCACAGCGGTGGCCTGACGGGCGATGGGCTGGCGCCGTTGGCTGCCCCTGAAAAACCGTTGACCACGCAACTCGATCCGGTCCGGCAACAGGTGCGCCAACAGATCGACAGCAGATTGAATGAAACCTTTGGCAGCTGGCGTCGCGGTGGCATCGGTGCGACTTCCGGTTACCGGCTGGAACATCTGCAGTTTCGTGCCCATATGTACGAAAACGATGATCTTGCTCGTATCGCACGACGCTCGGCTGAAAGCCATCTGAAGCTGCTCGACCCGGTCTGGGGTGGCGTCTTCCAGGCCTACTTTGAGCGTACAGATGCAAACGGCAAAGTAAGTCACGGTGTTATCCCGGAAAAACGTATTGCAGGACAGGCGCAGGCGATGGGCGTCTTTGCCTCTGCCTATCAGCTGACAGGTGAAGGCCGATTCCGCAACGCTATAGATATGATCGACGACTACCTGCAGAGTTGGTTGTCTTCCGGGGAAGGTACTTTTTATACGAGTCAGGAAGATGAACCGCTAAATCTGCCGGCCAGGATAACAGCCAGGCAATATTGGGACCTGCGCAGCGACCATGAACGGCGTCAGTTTGGAATTCCACCGATCGATCACGGCATCTACACTGACAAGAATGCAGAAATAATCCTCGGTTATCTCAAAGCCTTCGAGGCCACCTCCGAGCCCAACTTTCTCGCGGTGGCAAGCCGCGCAGCTCGCGTACTCATCGCCGAACGGCTCACCGATGCCGGTTGGATTATGCAAACCGGATCTTCTGTGCGGTTGGCCGATGATTCCCGCATGCGGCCTTTTGAGTCGCTGGCGAGCCCCTACCTCAGCGCGCAGGCACGTTTTGGTGCCGCGATACTCGCGTTGTATGGAGCAACAGGCGAGCGCGAGTGGCTCAGCGTTGCCGAACGCATCGCCGGTGCCATGCTCAATGAGCTGCACGACGACGAACTTGGCGGGTTCTTCGCCATAGGACCTCAGCCCGGTGCTGTCCTGTCCGGACGCAAACCGCTCGAGAGCAATGCGCTGGCTGCGCGATTTTTCTATGACCTGGGTGTGTACAGCAAAAACCAAGCATTCCAGAAAGTGCCGGAAGCAACGATTCGTGCGACTGCACTGCCGGCCGTTGTAACGCGGGAAGGCAAGGTAACCGCACAGCTCGGGCTGACGCTTGAAACAATGGCAGCGGCGTATGTCGAATTTTCAATTGTCGGAAATCCGCGCGATGCACGTGCAGCCGCACTCTTTGAGGCCTCACGTCGCAGCTACCACCCGCGCAAACTCGTTCACTACGAAGCACCCGGCCGCTATCCGGATCGCGGCCAACCGGCGCTGTACATCTGCAATCCGGATTACTGCACGGTGGCGATTGAAGACCCGCAACAGGTTGCGCACGCGTTGCGTGAGTTTCATAGTCCGGCCGCGACTGCCTACCCGAGTTCCAGTTTCTGACACAACCTGCCTAACCATGCCGCTTTGAGCTAAGCTATTCCTGTCCAGAATGGACAAGAACAAGCTAGATGGCTTTGTGATTTTCTCCAGGGGGATGAGGACGTGGCAGATCGAATAGCGCTCAAAGGAGCACCGGGCTCACCTTACACGCGCAAGATGCTCGCTCTGCTGAGATATCGCCATATACCTTACCGATTGATCGTATCTGCCACGGAGGCAGACGAGCACCTGCCTGAGCCGAAGGTAGCGTTGCTCCCCACCTTCTACCTGCCTGATGCAACCGGCGAATTGCAGGCTGTAGTTGATTCGACGCCGATCATCCGGACACTGGAGGAGCAGTATGCCGGCCGCAGCGTCATCCCCGCTGATCCGGTGCTGGCCTTTCTCGACTATCTGATCGAAGACTACGCAGATGAATGGCTGACCAAGGCGATGTTCCATTATCGCTGGTACTACGCTGCGGACATCGAGCGGGCAGGTTCGATTCTGCCACGCTGGCGCGGCCTGACAGCGACGGATGAAGAGATTGCACCCATGTCGCAATTTATCAGTGAGCGACAGATCAGCCGCCTGTTTGTCGTGGGCAGCAACGACACCACAGCCCCGGTCATCGAAGACAGCTACAAACGATTCCTCGATATCTTCAGAGCCCACATGGTCAGCGGCCCGTTTGTGCTTGGCGCACGGCCAGGTGCTGCCGACTTCGGGCTTTTTGGTCAGCTGACTCAATTGACCGCGTTCGATCCGACGCCGATGGCGGAAACCCTGGCTCGAGCACCGCAGGTCTACGCCTGGACCAGTGTTGTCGAAGACCTGTCAGGGCTCGAACCCACAACGGCCGACTGGTACGATCGCGACGCGTTGCCGACTACGCTGAACGAACTGCTGGCTGAAATAGGTCGCGTGTACGTACCCGCACTCCTTGCCAACTCTGCTGCAGTGGAGGAGGGTGCCGCGAGCGTGGCCACACAGATCGATGGGCGAGCTTGGGTGCAGGCGCCATTTCCGTATCAGGCCAAGTGTCTGCAATGGTTGCGTCAGCAATATGTAAAACTCGAAGGCGAAGATCGCGAGTTTATCGATTCATTGCTCGCAGGTACCGGCATCGAAGAATTGTTCGTGAAGCCGGGTTCGAGAGACTGAGACTGGAACTGGAGAAGCTGGCGATGGTTGCAATACAAACACTGGCAAGCGACGCATCCGCTGATGCAATCAACGATGTGATGCAACGCGATGGGGCCTGCATCGTCGAAGGTCTGCTGACGGCGGAGGAAATCGACCTGGTATTGGATGAAGTAATGCCATTTGTGGAGATGACGGCAAAAGGAAATGACGACTTCACCGGCAGACAGACCCAGAGAACCGGAGCTCTGGTAGCCCGTTCACCGGCTTGTTGTGAAGTCGTGATGCATCAGAAAATCATCGCGGCAGCCGAACGCTTCTTATCGCCTTTTACGGAACGGCTTCTTCTGCATCTCACCCAGACCATACACATTCTGCCAGGCCAGGGCTCACAAACACTGCACCGCGATCGCCTGGCATGGGGTACTCATCTGCCTCGCAGCATAGAGCCACAGTTCAATACTTTGTGGGCTTTGACGGAATTCACATCGGACAACGGTGCCACGCGAGTCGTGCCGGGCAGTCAGTCCTGGGACTGGCAGGATCGTGCCGAGCCCGAGCAGATCTGCCAGGCTGTAATGCCGCGGGGTTCTGTCCTGCTTTACACCGGCAGCGTGATCCATGGTGGTGGCGAGAACACCAGCAGCGAACCGCGCATGGGATTGAACATCACTTATTGTCTGGGTTGGCTGCGGCAGGAGGAGAACCAGTATCTGTCTTGCCCACCGGCCGTTGCCAGAACACTGCCGGACGAATTGCAGGAACTTCTGGGTTATACGATGGGTAACTATGCGCTGGGATACTAGATCGGAAGAGCACACGTCTGAA
>CBDUDJ010000352.1:0-3560 GCA_965365885.1 uncultured Gammaproteobacteria bacterium | reverse complement strand
TGATCACTGCCCGACTGCAGCAATTCAGTATCACGAAGACTATCGAGACCGTGTTGCAGCATCTGAACAGCCGGGCTGAAGCAAAATCCATCATCTGGATGGTCATCATCTCCTTCGTTGGGCAGTCGGTGATCACCGGAACCGTCTACGTAATCGGCCTCAGCCTTGGACTTGGATTGGATTTCTGGATGATCCTGTTCGTTTTTCCTCCAGTCTATTTACTGTCAATGCTGCCTATAACTATAGCCGGATGGGGTGTCAGAGAGGGCTCAATGATTGCTGCATTGACTGTCTTAGGATCGACGAGCACGGATGCTCTGGCACTCTCAATCCTGTTTGGCGGTTGCATGCTTGCCGTCGGCGTCATTGGTGGCCTGATTTGGTTGCCAGGTGGAACAAAGCTATCCTGACCGTACGATGAATGTTCGCGATGAAGGTTCCACAATTGAGTTAGGCAGGCTGTGCGTGTGGCTATGCGCGGCCGTGTTCGTGGTGGGGTGCGAGTCGAGAGGGGCCGCTAAAAGTAATGACAATCATTATTTGTGTGCTAGGATTGCCAGCCTTCCACTCGTGAGACTGCCGTGAAAAAAGCCGCTGTGGTACTGGTTATCCTGGCTGTCGCCGCGTACACCGGCTGGCAAAGCCGCATTGAGCTGCTCGTCTGGGGAGCACCGAAGATTCGTGAGCTGATGGACCCCATACCGGCCAATGTGCCCACCGAGTGGGGGGCAGGGCCGCAGACGGCAAGTCTTTCTGCAGCTGAGCGCCCACCCAACATCATTCTGATTCTGGCAGACGACATGGGCTTCAATGACGTGTCGTTGTACAACGGTGGTGCCGGTGACGGCAGCGTCATGACACCGAATATCGATGCGCTTGCCCACGAGGGTGTCGTTTTCAACAACGGCTATGCGGCAAACGCAGTTTGCGCCCCCTCGCGCGCGACTATCATGACGGGGCGCTACTCCACCCGATTTGGTTTTGAGTTCACGCCCTTTTTCAAATCCGGTGCGACGATCTTCCAATGGATGCAGGATATTGAAAACCCCACGTTGCCTTCGTTCATCGATCACGAAGGTCTGGCAGCGATGCCAGAGATGTGGCAGTTGGGCATGCCGTCGGAGGAGATGACGATCGCCGAAGTTCTGCAAGCCAGCGGCTACTACACCGCGCACATCGGCAAGTGGCACCTCGGTGGTGCCAAAGGCATGCGCCCGGAGGATCAGGGATTCGACGACAGCTTGAATATGGCAGGCATGCTCTATCTGCCTGAAGAGCATCCGGATGTGGTCAACGCCAAGCGCGAGGAAGACGGAATCGAACGCATGGTGTGGGCCAATGCGCGATATGCAGCCGATTTCAACAGCGGCGGTCAGTTTGAGCCGGCGGGCTATCTCACAGACTACTATACGGATGAAGCCGTCAAGGTCATCGAAAACAATCGAAACCGACCGTTCTTTCTATATCTCGCGCACTGGGGAATCCACAACCCGCTGCAGGCGTTGAAGGAAGACTACGATGCCTACGCACACATAGATGATCATGCACTGCGGGTTTACTCAGGCATGATTCGCGCGCTCGATCGCAGCGTTGGCAGGGTCACTCAGGCACTCGAAGAAAATGGCCTGACAGACAATACCCTCATCGTGTTCACCAGCGACAACGGCGGCGCCCGCTACATCGGCCTGCCGGATGTGAACAAACCCTACCGCGGTTTCAAGCTGAGCCATTTCGAGGGCGGAACGCACGTACCGTTCATGGCGAAGTGGCCGGCGCGCATCGAGCCGGGAAGTGATTATGACGAGCCCATTCATCACATCGATCTGCTTCACACGTTCGCCGCCGCCGCCGGTGCTGAAGTTCCTACCGATCGCAAGCTCGACGGTGTCGATCTTGTGCCCTACGTTCGTGGTGAGCTACAGGGTGCGCCACACGAAACCCTGTTCTGGCGGGAAGGTTATCACCAGTCGGTACAGCATCAGGGTTGGAAATTGATTCGCACGGACTTGCCGGACAACAAGCGTTGGCTTTTTAATCTCGCAGAAGATCCTACCGAGCAGAACAATCTGGTCGTCGAGTTTTCGGGGAGGGTGGAAATACTCGAGGCGTTGCTGGATGCGCATAATGCAGAACAGGCAGATCCGCTTTGGCCGAGCATTACCCAGTCACCTCAATTGATCGACAAACACGGCGGCCAACCGTATGAAGAAGGCGATGAATACATCTACTGGCCGAACTAGCACGCCGGTAGGACTGCAGGATAACGTAACGATCAATACAACCAGCGTGGAGCTAAGCGAGTGGAAGTAAAAAACAGCGTCCGGCCGAATGAAGAACAGATTGCGGGGTTTCTCGAGCCAGGACCCGAAGGTCCGATCTACATGGTGAATCTGCTCAGATACAAAGACAAAGCAGAGTATGAAGACGGACGCGAGACTGAGCTCAGTGGCGAAGAGGCTTACGGTATTTATGGTGCGGCTGTGTCTAAGCTTCTCACGGAATTCGGTGGTGCGGCCATGTTCAGTGCATCGGTCGAGCGCCTGATGCTCGGCGAGGTGGAGGATCTGTGGGACAAGGTGGCGATTGCCATGTATCCGTCGCGGGCTGCGATGATGGACATGATGCGTTCTGAGAAGATGCAGGAGATCAGCGTGCACCGCAGTGCGGGGTTGGCCGGACAGCTGAACATCGAAAGCGCTGATGCGCAGGGCGTGTGGCTTGGTGATACCGGCATCTGACCGAGTCTGCGATTCCGGATCGATTACTGGTTCGAGCCCGGAATGAGCGCAACGACCCCGGAGTTGGTCGGCATTGACTGGTTGGTTATCGGTCTCTATTTCAGCGTAATTACCGGCATCGTCGTGTGGGTATCCCGCCGGGTCACAGACACCACGGACTACTTTCTGGCTGGCCGGAATCTTGGCTGGTTCGTCGTGGGTGCATCTCTGTTTGCATCGAACATCGGCTCGGAGCACATCGTTGGCCTGGCGGGGAACGGTGCCACCTCCGGCATGGCAATGGCTCACTACGAGCTGCATGCATGGATCATGATCCTTCTGGCATGGGTATTCGTGCCGTTCTACTACAAAGCTGGCGTGTTCACGATGCCGGAGTTTCTGGAGCGTCGCTTCAACGCCAACGTGCGTTGGATGCTCAGCATCGTCTCCTTGATAGCGTACGTGTTTACCAAGGTGTCCGTGACGGTATTTGCCGGTGCGCTCGTCTTCAGAACCCTGCTGCCTGATACGTTCGGCTCTCCTGATAACGCCTTCTGGCTGGGTGCTTTTCTGACTGTTGGCTTGACGGGCATTTACACCGTATTCGGTGGCTTGCGGGCGGTGGTTTATACCGAGGTCGCACAGACCGTGGTTCTACTACTTGGCTCTGTGCTGATTACCTATTTCGGTCTGCAAGCGATCGGCGGCTGGGACGAACTCCGGTTACTTGCGATGGACAACCGCGAGACGTTCGCGTTGTGGCGGCCTCTGTCCGACCCGGATTTCCCGTGGCTGGGCATTCTCATCGCATCGCCCGTGATCGGTATCTGGTACTGGTGCACG
>CBDUDJ010000351.1:0-3571 GCA_965365885.1 uncultured Gammaproteobacteria bacterium | reverse complement strand
CCACACAGGGTGCGTCTTGAGGCTGCGGGCGATCTCAGGACGTGCAACGATCACGGCACCGCCGTGGTCGGTAACAAGGCAACAGTGAAAGAGCGTCAAAGGCCAGGCGATGAGGCGCGCGTCCATCACGTCCTGCACGGTGATGGGGCCGCCAAAGGGATTGGTTTCCTTGGAGAACATCACTGCTCTGGGATTCAGCCCGGCCCATTGCCGGGTGACCACTGAGATGTGTGCGAAATCCTCCGGCGTGGTGCCGAAGTCGTGCATGTGGCGAACCATTGCATGGGCATAGTTCGATGGTGCGCCGGACAGCCCGTAGGCCATTGTCATCTCGGTTGCAGGGTCGATCTCGCCGGCGCCGCCGCCGCCGCGTCGCGGCCCGCCGCCCCGATAAGACCAGCCGGCCTGGCCATGGCTGACGAGTGCGATGTCGATGATGCCTGCGTAAATTGCTGCCAGCGCGTGGTGGACGTGCATCTGGAAAGAGCAACCGCCGACCGATGTCGTGTCGATGTAGTTGGGTTTGAGGCCGAGGTGTTCGGCCAACTGGGATGACCAGCCGGTTGAGAAGATGCCGTCGATGTCCGAGATTGGAATGCCGGTCGCGTCGGTTACGTTCTTGATCGCCTCGATATGGTGCTGCAGCGATGTGACCTTGGGACCGCGCTCTTCGGGATAGCCGATTTCGTTGGATTCAGCGGCGCCGACAATTGCGGCAGCGTTCTTCAGATTCGCCACCATGATCAGCCCTCCACCACGTGCCAGAATGGAATGTGTGTCGCGTCGTCTGCCTCTTCGAATTCGACCCTGACTTTGGCGCCGATTTTGATGTCTTCGGGCTTCTCCGGGTCGACCCCACGCAAGACCGTCAACATACGATCGCCCTCGTCCAGATCAATGAATGCGGTGACGAACGGCGCCTCTTCAGCCCAGCCGCCGAACGCACGGTGTTGCACGGCGTAGGTATGGATGCGGCCTTCGCCGCTGGCTTCGAACCACTCGAGATCAGTCGAGTGGCAGAACGGGCAGATGAGCCGCGGGTACCAGTGCACCCGATCACAGCTCGTGCATTTTGGCAGCAGGAGCTTGCCTTGTTTTGTACCCTCCCAGAATGGTTCGGAATGCTGTCCGTGTTTAGGTATCGGTTTGTTGTAAGCCACTGCTGCCTCCCCGTGTCGGTCGATGCGAACCTGCAAAGATAGCACGAGCGACTGGTTCGGGTAGCCGGTTGCCCAGCCGCACAGCAGCAGAACTACATCAAGCCCTTGTCGAATATGGCTTGCT
This sequence comes from uncultured Gammaproteobacteria bacterium, assembly GCA_965365885.1. Lineage (GTDB taxonomy): Bacteria > Pseudomonadota > Gammaproteobacteria > Pseudomonadales > Azotimanducaceae > SZUA-309. The sequence continues at coordinate 2,287 of CBDUDJ010000351.1, read as the reverse complement.
GACAGCACAATGCGGACCACGACCCAAGACCGGTGTGTGACATGAATGCAGAGAATACGATCACCGCGCTCACCCCAGGCAGAGTTGCGCTGGAAGTTGCAGCCGTGATCGTGTTGACACTTGTTGGCTCGGTACTCGGCGCGCTGACGCCCTGGATTGTCCTGGGACCGATTCTGGGTATGGTGTTGCCGCTGCTGCTGGCGACGTACTTTCTGCGCAGGCAAGGCCAGAGCTGGCGGGATTTGGGATTGTTCAAACGCTTGCCACTGCGCACTCTGGCCGGGTGGACGGGGCTGACGCTGCTGCTCATCTACGGCTTGACGAGCTTCGTTGTCACGCCCCTCATCCGCGCGCTTGGCGCACCGCCGCTGGACATCTCGTTGCTGCAACAGATTGTTGAAGGCAACACGGTGAACTATCTCATCTTTTTGATCCCTGTCAGTTGGGGCAGCGCGGCGCTTGGCGAGGAAATGCTCGCGCGCGGCTTTCTCCTGGATCGCTTTGCCGGCCTGGCGGGTGTTAACGCTGGAATTTTTCTCCAGGCGCTGGTGTTTGCCCTGGGCCACTTCTATCAGGGGCTCACGGGAATGATCAACATCTTCGTCATCGCGTTGATCATGGGTTGGGTCTACCTGCGCGTTGGCCGCAACCTCGCACCGGTGATGGTGGCGCACGGTGTGATTGATACAGTTGGCATGACGCTGATCTATCTGGGTTACTCGGACCTGATGGTTGGGATCTCAACGTAGGCGTTCTCATCGCAGGCAGCCGTGCCGGACGGGGTGTAACATGGCGCCGGATGTTGCTTGACGAGGCTACTCGTAAGCAATGGCTTCCCTTGCTTGAGGAGGATGAATGATGCTGAGCAGGCATCCAGTGCTTACGACTTTTCTGGGCGTATTCCTGGTATTGGTGGCTTATTCCTGGTGGGCGCTGAGCGACGGCCTGGTCGTCTTGCCCGATGGTACCGCGGTGGATTTTTCCATGGCCCTCCAGACGTTAAGCGGCGATGAGGTGGCTCCGCTTAGCGAGACGGCTCTTAAAGATCGCATGCAATTGCCTGACGGTTTCAACATCGAGGTCTGGGCAACAGGAATTCCCAACGCTCGTCTGATGGCGGTGACCGACGTGGGCGATCTGCTGGTGAGCTCGCCGCGTGAAGGCAAGATCTTCCTGCTTACCCGCGGAGCCGATGGGACTGCCACGAGTGCGGATATGCTGCTTGAGGGTCTTGACCGGCCGCACGGCCTGGCGCTGCACGACGGCTGGCTCTACATCGGCGAAGGTGCTGGTGTTTCGCGTATCCGCTTTGCTGCATCTGAGCGCGCAACCTCTGGTGTGGCCGAGAAAATCGTGACGGGCTTGGCCGAGGGTGGCAACCATTGGAGTAAGACCGTGCACATCGGTCCGGACAACCGACTCTATGTGGCGCTTGGATCGAGCTGCAACGCGTGCGAAGAGCTGGAAACCCGCGCCGCCATGCTGCGCTATGAACTCGATGGTTCCGCCGGAACCACTTATGCCACGGGATTGCGCAATGCGGTCGATTTCGCCTGGCAGCCGCGCACCGGTGCGCTTTTCGCCACCGACAACGGACGCGACCTGCTGGGCGATGACTACCCGCCGTGCGAACTCAATGAAGTGACCGAAGGCGGCTTCTACGGCTGGCCCTACGTGAACGGTGCGGGTCGCGCGGATCCGGACTTTGGTGGCGTAGCCCCCGACAAAGAGGCCGCCGCGATTGCTCCTGCTCACGAGTTTCCGGCGCACACCGCGCCGCTGGGAATTGCGTTTTACGATGCTCAAGCATTCCCACAGCGCTATCGAGGTGCGGCGTTCGTGGCCTTGCATGGTTCCTGGAACCGCAGTTCGAAAGCGGGCTACGAGGTGGTTGCCGTGCACTTTCAGGCAGACGGTTCGACGTCGCAGGAACCGTTCCTCACGGGGTTCGAAATAGATCAGCAGGTGAGTGGTCGACCGGTTGGTGTTGCCGTGGGTCCGGCGGGTGAGCTTTTCGTCTCAGACGACTTCACGGGTTCTATTTATCGCATCGTCTATGGTGAGCTCGAAGGCAGCGATCCAGCACTCCTGGCCACGACCTCGACCTCGCCGACTCCGCAAACGGTGAGTCTCACTCCTGCAGAGCGAGACAGGGCTCATGCAAGCGGCGAAGTTCTCTGGACACAAAACGGCTGTGCTGCGTGTCATGTCGATGGCGAGGCAGACGCGCCACCGCGCATACTTGTGGATCTCGACGCACGCTACGATGCCGCGTCGCTTGCGCAGT
>CBDUDJ010000350.1:0-3595 GCA_965365885.1 uncultured Gammaproteobacteria bacterium | reverse complement strand
GCCAATCCACCGGTTACTCACCCGCTCATTCGTGCGCATCCGGAGACGGGGAAAAAGGTTATCTATGTCAATGCGTTGTTCACGACTCACATTGTGGGATTGAGTAAAGCCGAAAGCACGATGCTGCTCGAATTCCTGTATCGCCATGTCGTGACGGAAGAATTCGTGGTGCGGCTCAACTGGCAGCCGAAAACCGTGGCTATCTGGGACAACCGGTTAACGCAGCACAAGCCGGTGAACGATTTTTTTCCACAGCACCGACGTATGCATCGGGTCACGATCAGCGGTGACGTGCCTGTCTGATTACCTGCGAGCCTCCGCTGGCTGCACTACCACTGACGAGCGGTGTTCTGTGACAGATCCTGCGACATTTTTGCCAGACTCTTTCGCTCTTCGACCCAGACAGCAAGCTCAGCGGCGGAGTCGGTCTGGTCGGTTTGATCGGCAAGCCAGGCATCCATCGCTGTCATGAGTTGCTGCGCAAGTTCGGGATCTGCGCGGAACAAAACCATGTAGGACTGCTTGGCTTCTTCGATCAGGCCGATGGCGAGGAACGCTTCGCCGCGATACTCGATTGCCTGGTGGAAATCGGGTTTGATGCCCAGAGCGTAATTGTAGGCGCCGATAGCTTTACGATAATCGCCCGTCTTGCGCAGCGCGTAGCCCAGCTCGTTGGCAGCCTCATAGTGCTGCGGAAAGACTTTCAGCGCGGCACCATGTTCATTCATGGCCTTCACGTACTCTTTCTGCGCCCGCTTAAGATACTTCTGGTATTTTTTCTCGTTGTCCGCCGCCAGCGCAGTCGCCGCTCGCTCCTCGTTCTTCCAGGCACGTTTCTTGTGCTTCAGACCGGACTTGTAAAATGACGCGGCAATCTGCTCAGGAGTTCGCGGGACACCTTGCGAGGGCATATCGCCGCTGGTGCCTCCCGCTGAGCCAGCCGCATAGGCAGCGCCTGAAAAGGTCAAAACACTGAAAATCAGAAATAGTCGGCCCATGGTCTCCTCCATACTCTCTCGCCTGCCCGGAAGCCGCCGCAGGCGCTTTAGGCCCGCCGCAGGCGCTTTAGGGAAGTGTAGTACAAAATCGCCTCAGCGCCAGTGTTTGTCGGACGCCGACAAAGGGTTGCTGGGGCGACTCCCTGGGGCTACTGTGCGCGACTCTTTGTTGAGGTGAAGAAAACCGCGGGGTGTGAGCATGTACAGGCAGAAATTGAGACTTCTTCTTGGTTTGTTATTGCCGGGCCTGTTTTTCGGTAGTGGTCTCATGGCGAACCCGGTTTTTGCCGATGCAGAAGCCCGCAAAGCCGCCATCGGCGTGATGGCCGACTTCCTGGCAGCGTTCAATGCTCGCGACGAAGCAGCATGGGCTGACACGCTGGTTTATCCCCATGTGCGCATAGCCAGCTCCGAAGTCGTGACGTATGAGACCCGCAGTGATTTCCTGGGCGCCATGGATCTCGATAGTTTTGCGGCAGCGACCGGTTGGCGCTACAGCAGGTGGGATGACATGGTCGTGCTGCAGGACTCCGCAACGAAGGTCCACATACAGGTGCGGTTTTCCCGCTTCGATGCTAACGATGCGCTGCTTGCGTCCTATGATTCGCTGTATGTGATCGAGCGAATCGACGGGCGTTGGGGCATCCGAGCCCGTTCGAGTTTCGCGCCATGACAGCGATTCAACAGCGCAGACTGAGGGAGGAACGATGAACTGGTCAGATGAAGAATTCGGCTTCGAGACGCGCGCCATACATGCAGGACAGAGTCCCGACAGCGCCACTGGCGCAGTCGTCACACCCCTCTACCTGACCTCGACCTACGTCCATTCTGAACCAGGCGTTTTTCAGGGCTACGATTACTCAAGATCGGCCAATCCCACCCGCAGCGCCTACGAAGAATGTGTTGCTAACCTGGAAGGTGCACGCTTCGGTTTTGCCTTCACCTCCGGCTGCCTGGGGGCAACGACGGTCATGCACCTGTTGCAGCAGGGCGATCATGTCGTCTGCTGCGATGATATGTATGGCGGCACGTACCGACTGTTCGAGACGATCTTTCGCAAGAGCGGCCTTGATTTCACTTTTCTGGATCTGACGGACCCGGCGGCGCTGGCCGCGGCGATGCGTGACAACACCCGGATGGTCTGGATCGAATCGCCGACGAACCCGCTGATGAAGCTGATTGACATCGAGGCCGTTGCCGCAATAACTCATGAACACGGTGCCCGCCTGATGGTGGATAACACCTTCATGAGTCCCTATTTTCAGCGGCCGCTCGCTCTGGGCGCGGATATGGTGCTGCACTCCACGACGAAGTACATCAACGGCCACAGCGATCTGATCGGCGGTGTCGTCATCACTGACGACGCAGCACTCGCCGACGAGCTCAAATTCCTCAATCAGTCGCTTGGCGGAATCCAGAGCGCTTTTGATGCCTATCTGTGTCTGCGCAGCCTCAAGACTCTGGCCGTTCGCATGCAGGCGCACACGAAGAACGCGCTGGCCGTTGCAGAATTCCTGCAGGGCCATCCGCAAGTGGAATGGGTGGCGTATCCGGGGCTGGCGAGCCATCCGCAGCACGAACTTGCCTGCCGGCAAACGTCAGGCCACGGCGGCATGCTGGCGTTTTCGATGAAAGGCGGATTGCCAGCGGCAAAAGCCCTAATGTCGAAGGTCAGAGTCTTTACGCTGGCGGAAAGCCTCGGTGGGGTGGAATCGCTGATCGAGCATCCGGGGCTGATGACCCATGCGAGCCTCTCTGCCGAAAAAAGAGCCGAGGTGGGTATAGGCGAAGGTCTGGTCCGGTTGAGTGTCGGTATCGAGTCGACCGACGACCTGCTGCGTGATCTCGAAAGTGCGCTCTGAGGTGCCGTCGGAGTCGCCGCACAGTGTTGTCTACGATGATCTCGATCAGCACATCCCGGCAGCAGGCAGCATCGAGAGGGCCTGTGTGCCCATGGGGATGTATCTCGCATGGTGTGCAAATCTGCACCTGATAAGCGAGCAGCTGCAACAGAGCTGCGAGACGCTGCTGCTGCGATTACGTTATCGCGAGGTAACCGGCAGCGAGCTGCTGGTGGCAGGTTGCGGCGGCCGCCTGACCAGCGAGTGCCTCAATGCCCAGGGCAGGCAGTTCACCGATCGGTACTACGCGACTTTCTTAGATGATTTTCGCGCGGTGTTTGGTGAGGACATCTACGGCGTGGTCGACGATTGGGCCCACTACGATCGCCTGTCGCGCGTCCTGACCCGGCATTACATGACCGGCGCCGAAAAATCGCGTCGTCATGCTGGCCACAGAGGTGGCAAATGGTGGAAATTCTGGTCGTGAACTGCGCGTGGCGAACGCTATGCGCATGAGCGGGTTTCTGCCCTCGCAGACGCCGATTTACAAGCCCTACCGCGATGAAATTCCCTGGGACCTGCTGCTGGCTGCCGATCCGATTGAGGCCCGTGTCAACGCGTATGCGCATACCGAGTTCATGCGCGTGGCCAAGCTCCATGATGTCGTAGTTGGGGTATACGTCGTTGAGGCGATGACGCCGCTACGCTACCAGTTGCGCAACCTTTCCGTCGCCGAAGGCTACCGCCGCCAAGGTC
>CBDUDJ010000349.1:0-3602 GCA_965365885.1 uncultured Gammaproteobacteria bacterium | reverse complement strand
CCGTGAGGCTCGCCTGCACCGCCGTTTCCGCCGTTTCCAGATCGCGTATCTCGCCGACCATCACCACATCGGGATCCTGTCGCAGAATGGCGCGCAAGCCACGGGCAAAGGTCATGTCGGCCTTGGTGTTGACCTGGGTCTGGCCGATACCGGCGAGGTTGTATTCAATGGGGTCTTCCACCGTGAGAATGTTGATCGTGCGGGTGCTGAGCTCGGCTAACGAGGCATACAGTGTGGTGGTTTTACCTGAGCCGGTGGGTCCTGTAACGAGGAATATCCCGTGTGGTCTGTGCACTACGTCGTGCAGGCGCTTGAGATCCTCTTCGAGCATGCCGAGATTTTCCAGCCGCAGGCGACCGGCCTGTTTGTCGAGCAGACGCAACACCACGCGTTCGCCGTTGCTGGCCGGCATTGTCGAGACCCGGACGTCGACTTCGCGGCCGCCAATGCGCAGCGAGATCCGGCCGTCCTGGGGTATGCGTTTTTCCGCAATGTCCAGCCGTGCCATGACCTTGATGCGCGACACCAGTAGTGGCGCCAGCTGGCGTTTCGGCTGCACCACCTCGCGCATGACTCCGTCGACCCGGAAGCGGACGACGAGGTCTTTCTCGAACGTTTCAATATGGATGTCGGAAGCGTTTTCGCGGATCGCCTCGGCCAGCAGTGCGTTTATGAGGCGGATGATGGGTGCATCATCTTCCTGCTCGAGCAGATCTTCGGTTTCCGGCACAGAGTCGGCAAGGCTGGCGAGGTCGAGTTCGTCCCCCATGTCCTCAACCATCTGTTTGGCTTCTGAGGCATCCCTGGCATAGGTGGCGGTGAGCAGTTCTTCGAATTCGCCACCAGCGACGAGGCGGATCTGCAGCGGTCGGCCGATGAAACGCTTGATTTCGGCCACGTCGCAAGTGTCGGCCGGTTTTTGCAGGCCGCCACAGCCTGACCCTGCTCGCCGGTTGCCTCGATCACGCACACGCCGAAACGTTTGGCAAAAGCAAAGGGCAGTCGTTGTGCCGCGCCGCTTGCTGGATCCGGCGTAGCGGCGCCTGGGGCGCCGATTGCCGCGTCCTGGGAGGCGATATCACTCATAACACCCTCTCAACTAATCAGGCAGGAATCATAGCAGCCGCACAATCCCACAACTATGGCGCTACAGCGGGCTGAGACGCGCTGCCCGGTTGCTGTGTCGAACGGGTTGCACAATGCAGAGCCTTGCCACCAAAGATACCGCAGAAACGCCTGACCCAGGCAGGGAGATTGCGTAAGATGCCGCCCGGAGAGTACGCCAGGCAACTCGCCAAGCAAATCGCCAACAGGAGGGGCACAGCGGTGGATTTCGTAGGCAGTCACATCCTTTCGGTCGACCAGTTCGAACACGACGATATCGAACGGGTGTTCGCCATTGCCGACGAGATGCGAGTCTACGCCGACCGGACCCGCATCACCCGCGTCCTGCAGGGCGCAATCATGTCCAACATGTTCTTCGAACCGAGCACGCGCACGCGCATCTCGTTCGGTTGCGCATTCAACCTGCTCGGTGGCGAGGTTCGCGAGACCACCGAGGTGAAGGCATCGGCACTGGCGAAAGGCGAATCGCTCTTCGACACCGCAAGGGTCTTATCCGGCTACAGCGACGTGATTGTGATGCGGCATCCCGAAGCGGGCTCTGTGGCTGAGTTTGCCCAGGCAAGCCGGGTCCCGGTGATCAACGCAGGCGACGGGCCGAACGAACACCCGAGCCAGGCACTGCTCGATCTCTATACGATCAAGACTGAGATGGAGAGCCGCGGTGCGGGAATCGAGAATCTGCGAATCGCCCTGGTCGGCGATCTCAAGTATGGCCGGGCGGTGCATTCGCTGTGCAAGCTCCTGTGCCATTACCCCAACATCCACTACAAACTGGTGTCGCCGACCGATCTGAGTGCTCCCACCGAGATCATCGACGAACTGCGCAGCAAAGGTCACGACGTGGTCGAGTACGACCAGCTCGAGCCAGGCATCCACCATGTCGACATCCTCTATGTCACCCGGACCCAGGAAGAACGCTTTCCCACCCAGGAGGATGCTGACCGCTACCGGGGACTGTTTCGTCTCAACGAAGCCGTTTACACCGAAAATTGCGAGCCGAATACGGTCATCATGCATCCGCTGCCCAGGGATTCACGATCCCAGGCGCAGGAACTCGACGATGATTTGATTGAGCATCCGAATCTGGCGATCTTCCGGCAGACGGACAACGGAGTGTTGATCAGAATGGCGCTCTTTGCGCTGGTGCTGGACGTTGCGAAAGGCGTCCACAATCACGCCCAGCCGGTCACCTGGTACACGGCCAGACGCTTCGCAAAGATCTGATAAGGCTGGCTGGCGCTAGACGCCGCTGCCCCGAATCAGGCCTCAGGCTTTAACCCTTGGCACACGAACCGTCCAGGCTTTCGGCACGGATTTGTAGCCGCGGCACTCCGCAAGATATTTCGTCGCCTGGCCCCAGGCTTTCTTTGCTCCCAGGCGTTTCACGGAGAACTCCCGCACATGGGATTTGCCTTTGGTCTGCACCTGGACCCGGAACGCCGGTGACGGTCGGCGCACGAGATTGATGCCTCTGACACCAGTGCTGTGCTTTTTATCGGTGGACGCATCGCGCACGCGCTTGGACTTGGCCTTTTCCTGAGTTTCCCGCCATTTTTGATCCAGCGCCTTCGCATCACGCCGAACGCCGCGTTGCTTGGTCTTGTTGAGACCGATCAAGCTGAAATACTGCTGTTGAAGTTTGCCGTCGATGCTTCGAGCAACCCGAAGCAACTGACCATTGTTCAATTCGTAAACTGCCACTGTTAAGACTCCTGTCCTAAATTTTTAATTCGACGTGCCGTGTGCGTTGCTCAGTTTAAAGCTGAGCTTCGAGTTCCGGCAGCGCCTGAAATAGATCTGCAACCAAACCGTAGTCGGCCACCTGAAAAATCGGTGCGTCCTCGTCTTTGTTGATCGCAACGATAACTTTACTGTCTTTCATTCCCGCAAGGTGCTGGATGGCGCCTGAGATTCCCACGGCGATATAAAGATCGGGCGCAACGATCTTGCCGGTCTGACCTACCTGCATGTCGTTGGGCACAAATCCTGCATCAACCGCCGCGCGCGATGCGCCGATTGCAGCACCCAGCTTATCGGCAATGCCGTCAAGCAGATGGAAGTTCTCGCCACTTTGCATGCCGCGGCCACCTGAGATGACGATGCTGGCAGCGGTGAGCTCGGGACGCTCTAGTTTGGCGATCTCTTCACTGACGAAGCTCGAGATTCCGGCATCGTGCACGCTGGAGACGGCTTCAACCGAAGCGGAGCCACCCTCGGCAGCAACACCGTCATAGGCAGTACCGCGAACGGAGATCACCTTGATCGGATCGTTGGATTTGACCGTTGCGATTGCGTTACCGGCGTAGATAGGCCGCTTGAACGTATCCGGCGAATCCACACCCTGGATATCGGAGATCTGGGCCACGTCGAGTGTCGCGGCAACCCGCGGCAGGAAATTTTTGCCAACCGTGGTGTGTGCCGTCATCACATGCGTGTAGTTGGCGCCTAGCTCGGCAACGAGCGGTGCAATGTTTTCC
>CBDUDJ010000348.1:0-3605 GCA_965365885.1 uncultured Gammaproteobacteria bacterium | reverse complement strand
GAGGCGCAACATTAACCGGTCCCATACATCTGCAATTTTCTCTACACCCCAGCCGGTGGTGGCTGGTTTGCCGGAAAAGCCAAAACCAGGTAGCGATGGGCAGATCACGTGGAAGGCGTCATCGGCTGAGCCGCCATGTGCAGCCGGATCGACCAGCGGTTCGATGACTTTGTGGAACTCAACCACCGAACCGGGCCAGCCGTGAGTAATCAGCAACGGAACCGCCTGAGGGTGCGGACTTTGACAATGAATGAAATGGATATCGAGACCGTCAATTGCCGTGACAAACTGAGCGAACCGGTTGTAGTGTGCTTCGCGCGCTCGCCAGTCGTAACGCGTGAGCCAATGATCCTGCAGTTCCCGGGCATAGTTCAGTGGCAGGCCCTGTGACCAGTCGTCCGGCGTTTCCGATTCCGGCCAGCGGGTGTGCTCCAGCCGCGTGCGAAGATCATTCAGATCCGCCTGCGGAACATCGATTTTGAATTCTCTGATGTCGTTCATGCTTGTCCCGTGTGCGTTACGTACACGAGGATAAACTGCAATCGAAGTGGCGTCTCAGTTTTTCGCTGATTCTGCCACCGGCAGGCGGACGCGAAACTCAGCGCCTGGGTTTGCATTCCTGACTTCGACATCGCCACCCATTGCCGACACCAGTTCATGTACCAGTGCAAGGCCAATACCGGTGCCTACTGTCTCCCGCGTGAGCTCTCTCTGGGTGCGATAGAACAGTTTGAAAATCTTCTTCATCTGGTTTTTCGGGACGCCGGGTCCGTGGTCACGAATCAGAAATTCCACTGAATCGTTGTGTAACCGACTGCTGAAATGAATTGTTTTGTCTGCCGCAGTGGCTGAAAATTTCACCGCGTTGTCGATCAGGTTGATCACGATCTGCACGAACGCATCAGCGTCCACTGCCAGTTCGACATCCGTGTTCTCATGTGCCTGGGTGAGTGTGAAACCGGCTTGCGTGACATGGCTGGAAATCTTGGAACCTGCCAGATCAACCAACTCACCGGCGCTCGTCACTCGCAGTTCGAGGCCGGAACTCGTACCAGTGGCGGAATCAGCATTGTTACGGTTGATGCGGGCAAGCTGCAGCACGTTGTTGATCAGGCGCGTCAGGCGTTCGCTCTCCTGAAAAATGAAGTCGTAATAGGTGCGTTTTTTCTCTTCGCTGGCCCACCCGGCTTTGAGTATTTCGCCATACATGCGAATCGAGGTCAGCGGTGTTTTCAGCTCGTGGCTAACGGCTGAGACAAAGTCCTGCTGTTGTTCGGCCAGCGCAATCTGACGCTGACCCATGCGATAGAGGAATGTGAAACCACCCAGGAGCAACGCAAGAAATGTAAATGCCGTCCAGCCGATCAGGGTGCCACCCGGCCCAATCGGCAGGCGAGTGAAGCTGAAGATGAGCTCGATGGCGTTCACCGGAGCCGTCAGACGGGTTCGATAGAGCAGCGTTCCGGTAATCTCACTGGCAGGGGTTGTGTAAGCCGCATCTGCCTGCGAACCCGAGACGAAAGTGTGTAGAACCTCACCTTCGTGCGCGACGGTCAGATTGCTCAGTGCAGCCAGACCGGTTTCGCTATAAAGGTTGCCGATCAACCCGTCCAGCAGCGCTGCACGTTCGATGACCGCACCCTGCACGAATCGCTGTTGCTCCTGCCACACGTTTCGAAAGAGCACGAAATGATCCTGGTCTATGACATCGAACCGGAACGGTTCGACCTCGCTTTCAAATGTGGTGAGCCACTCTTCGCCAATATCTGTAAATCGATCGCCAATCCTGTCGACCGGGGCTTCGACATTCTTCTCCAGCCGACGAATTCGAGCCTGCAGCTTGTCATCGGCTGTTGCCGCGGACGGCGCTTCGCTTTCAAGCATGTCACGCGAATAAGTTTCCGCCAGCTTCAGCTCGGCCACTTTGCCGAGCGATCTTGCGGATTTTCTCGCCTGGGGTGTGTTCAGCTCGTCGAAGACCCTCTGGCCGACGGCGAGTTCATTCTGGCGCTCGTCGACGTCTGCGACGGTGAGCACCGCAGGCGTTCTCGCGGGAGTTCCCGCGAACGAATCGATGGGTATGTCTGCAGCCGACTCTGCAGAACTATCCTTCGAGGTGGCCACAGATACTCTTGCGGCCGCTGGTGAGACTTCGCTCGTGTCTCCGCTGGCGGACCCCATCCGCTTGCTCCCGCGCTGCGGGTTTGCGAAGTCATCTGCACGTTGCCCGGATTGTGCAAGCAACTCGAAGACCTGATTTTCGAGGGCACGACGTTGTTCGTAATCGCGCGGTTGGAGGCTGGCAGTTGCATCCTGCTTCAACTCTTCTCTCGGCAAAAGCGGCGTGCTGAATGCCCCGTCGGCGTCAACTTGAAAATAAGACACCAGTCCGGTCAGATCACTTGCCACTGGAAATGATGATAGTGGCGAACGCTGCACGAGATTACCGTCGCCAACGATGAGGAAGCCGAAGTCAACGAACGATTTGGCGTCTTCGGCTGCGAACAGTTCTGCTGCCCTGCGATCTATCCGGGCGGTGAGTTCAGCCGCCAGCGATTGATATTGATAGAAGGATTCGAACTGCAACTGGCGATACCCGAGGTAGGCCAGCGCAACCGCCGGAATCAGCACAACGATGAAGATAGCGAGCAGAACGAATCTGAGACGCTGGAGCTGGTTAGAGACAAGTGCGCTCATGCTTGATTCTGCGCGCTGCTCAAGCGATAGCCGGCGCCGCGCACAGTCGTGAGATGAACAGGATTTTTCGGGTCGGGTTCGAGCTTACGCCGGAGCTTGGCTATGTGGATGTCGACTGTGCGGGTTTCGATATCAAGATCTTTTGCGTATCCCCAGACTTCGGTCAGAAGTTCATCCCGCGAGACCGGTCGTTCCGCGTGCGCGTACAGGTACTCCAGTATCTCCATCTCCCGGCGGGTGAAATGGAGCATCTGTTCTTCGAAAGTACCCGCGAGATTTCGCGTATCGATAACGGTGTCAGAGCAGCCATCGGCTCGCAGCACAATCTCAGCGACATCGCTGCCGCGCGAGCGTCGTAAAACGGCTGCGATTCTGAGCATGAGCTGTTCAACGGAAAATGGCTTGGCGACATAGTCGTCTGCTCCCAGGCGCAGTCCGCGAACAATGTCTTCATCACTCACTTTCGCCGTCAGCATGATGATCGGTTGTTCTTTGTTCACGTCACGTATGGCATTGCAAACGTCGAATCCGTTCATGCCGGGCAGCATGATGTCCAGGAGCACCAGGTCGAATTTACCGGCCAGCGCATGGTCCAGACCTGCGATGCCGTCTTCGGCGCTCGTGACTTCGTAGCCGTGAAACAACAGCACGTCGATCAGGCCCGTACGGATCGCGGCCTCGTCTTCGACGATCAGAATGTGGGGTTTCGCGTTCATAACAGCTTCAAGCCTAGCAGTGGACGGTCCATTCGCGCATGTAAAGTTTTGGTAAACAAATAGAACAGCCTTTTTACCAAACCGTGCCTACAAGCTCCTCGACCTGCGTCCCATCATCAGCCTCAACTTGATGAGACAGGAGTTACTCATGGCATTGATCACACGCGTATCGCGACTTTTTACGGCGGATGT
>CBDUDJ010000347.1:0-3614 GCA_965365885.1 uncultured Gammaproteobacteria bacterium | reverse complement strand
GTAAAGACAGCCGCTTCGACTGACGGTTGCAGACGACGTACCGATAACAGACCTACCGAGAAGAGATGGGCGGGTATAGCACTCAAGAAGTTTCTGATCTCATCGGCTTAAAACCTGATCAAGTTCGCCACTATGTCCGGCGCGATCTGCTCGACCCCGTCCGTGGCGAGCGGGGGGAATTCCGCTTCAATTTTCAGGACGTGGTTCTGCTCAGGACTGCCAAGGGCCTGCTTGATGCGAACGTCTCCACACGCAAGGCCTACAAAGTGCTGCTGAAGCTGCAGACGGAGCTGCGTCACGTGAAGTCACTTGCGGCATTGCGCATCGTTGCGGACGGCAATCATGTGGTCGTGCGTGAAGACAGCCGCATCTGGGATGCGGAAACAGGACAAGTGCAATTCGATTTTTCCGTTCAGGAGCTGGCGCACAACGTGGCAAGCCTGGCGAATCGTAACCTGATCATCGCCAAAGAAGGCGAAGACCTCGATAGTGACGAGTGGTACAACCTTGGCCTTGATCTCGAAGAAGTCGAGCCGAGTAAAGCACCGGAAGCCTATGCCATGGCAATCGAGCTCAATCCCAAAAACGCTGATGCCCACGTAAATCTTGGCCGCCTGTTACAGCTCAAAGGCGATCTGAAGCGCGCCAAAAAACACTACGAACTCGCGTTGCGGGCTGTGACGAATCATCAGCTTGCCTGCTACAACATGGGCACGGTTTTCGACGAACTCGAAGAAGTCGAACGGGCTGCGGAATATTACGGCCGGGCACCGGCCGTGCCGGATGCCCATTACAATCTGTCGCGGATCAGCGAAATCAAAGGCGACGAATTATCCGCCCTGCGCCACATGCGCAACTACCGGCAGCTGCTGGATAGCGACGGCTGAGCCGATCGCCCCCAACCGTACTTAAAACCATCCGTTGCTCGGCAACGCATTCGACCTGGGAGGGGGGTGCCTATTCTCACCTCGCCCAATCGCTCCGCGATTCCCGAACTTCACGAACTTGCCCGCAAGCGGTCAATTCGCTCACTCGGTTGAGCGTTTAACGGTGCGCATAAGCACCCCCCTCCCTGCTCGGATGCTTATCGTTTTCTGGGCGGTAGTACCGCTCTGGTAGCAAAGCGTTGGGGGCGGGGATGTTCTATTGGTACCGTGTAGCCCAACCGAACGTAGCGAATTGACCGTCCTCGGGCAACTTCGTGGAGGGAGAGAATCGCGGAGCGATTGGGCGAGGTGCAGATAGAACATCCCCGGCCGCAACGCGTCCGACTGAACAAAAAAAGAGCCTGCCTAGACGTCGTAGAGGTAGCTGCGTTCGAGCAGTTTTGCCGGATTGATCTCGCCGCGACGGCACGCGGCAATGTGCTCCATCTTGAACACGTAGTACTTCGTCGTGTCGGTCAACTCCAAAGCCACCGTGAGATATTGCTGGGAACCCAGCGTTTTGAAGGTGCCACCATAGTTGCAGGCAGTTTCCCCGACGGCCTGGCTCAGATTGGCTTCGGTCAGAGAACGGTCGGAGTAGTTTGAGCGCAGATCCTGCAAGCGCAGGTACTGCTCGTCGATGTCATCATCGAGTAGCTGATATTCATCTTCGAGGCCGTTGAGTTCGTTGTCGAGATCGGCGATCTCATCGTCGAGGTCATCGACGGAATCCTCGTCGTCTTCCCGATTGCGCTTGCGCCGTACATCGCGCAGCTTCGAGCGAAGATCCCGTTGCTCGTTTCTGAGCTTGCGCTGCTCTGCGCGCAGGTCGCGCAGTGCCTCGAGCTCGTCGGGATCGTATGGCGCGACGGCGATGTTCAGCTCTGCCAGGATTTCGTGCACCATCTCGGGAATATCATGCAGTGATTCAACATCGGATCCGATGTCGATTGATCTTCGGGTGAACTCGTCGACGTCGATCCATGGCACCACGACCCTCATGGATACCAGAACGCCCTGGCGCGCGAGAAATTGCGATTTGACGTTTATGATCTTAACCGGACCACCAATGGAATTAGCCATCGCTGAGCGAAAAACGTCTTCCGCGATTCGCAGTTCGCGGACGATCGGCTCGAGTTCCGTGACTGGTCGCGCCTGGCTGACCTGACTGGGTAATGCAGCACTCAGCAGACCTGCCGCGAGCAGGGTCGTGCCGAATTTCATTACATCTGCTCCCTGTTACCGGGGACTTCGTAGTTGACCTGTTTGAGGCGATCGTAGAGATCGTCAATGTCCCTCTGGCCCTGCAGCTGATGGGAGATGACGTAGCGCAGACTCTCTTCGGTGTCTTCCGAACGTCGATCCATTTCCAATCGCAACAGCCGCACCAGCGCCTGCAGTTCCTCCTGGCGCTGGGAGCGATTATCGAGCATCAGCGATTCCAGTTCAGGGTTTGCGCTGTAGGCAGCAGCGGAGTCGTAGGCAACCGGTGTGCCGCGATCCTGAAGGCCCGTTTCAGCCACCGAGCTGCGCTGCGGGACCGGCACGCCTGCTGGTTGCCCAACATAGATCGTCAGCACCACAAGCAGTGCGGCGGCGCTTGCGAGGCTCGGGAACCACTGGTGGAAGTTGTCGAAGAAAGATCGCCCCGGGATGCCAGGTGGTTGCCACTTTGGCACCGGCAGTTCGTGCCAGACGCTCGCCTGCGCCTGCAGATCGAGAATGCCCTGATAGTCGCTGCGGCAATCGCTGCACGTCTCGAGATGGTCTCCCACCTCCATCCGTACCTGATCGGCCAGACGATCGTCGGCGTAGTCGAACAACAGCGTTTGAGATTGATCACAACGCATCTTTGAGTTCCTCATGTTGTTTGAGCTTGCGCAACGCTGTGTAGAGTCGGGTTTTGGCGGTGTTCGGTGAAATGCCCAGTTGTTGCGCAATGTCTTCAAAAGTGAAGCCCTGGAAAAATTTGAGTTCCACGACGTGCCGCTGTTCGGCCGGTAACTCTTTCAATACCCGGGTGATCTGCTGATTGGTATGGGTGACCATCGCATCGCCCTGGGGATCGGAATTGCTTCTCACGGGGCTGTCCTGTTCGTCGAAGCTCGTGTGGAACCGGCGGCGCCGCAGATAATCGGTGCAGCGAAAACTCGCGATTCGAAACAACCACGCCGGAAAAGGCCCATCGCCACGAAAGCCGGGCAGGTTTCTGTGCACACCCATGAACACCTCCTGCATCAGATCGAAGGCATCATCGGGGTGACTGACCATTCTCAATGCATAGTTGTACACGCGCTGTTCGTACCTCTTGATGAGAGCGTTCCAGGCAGCGTTGGATCCCGCGAGCGCACGAGCGACCAGCTTTTCGTCAGATGCTGTACCTAACAATCCCGGATTGAGCTTCATTTGGGTTCTATGTCGGGCTAAACCGGTAAAAAGTTTGCTTCAAGTCAGGCGAGAACGCCACCAGATCCACAGCCCTGTGATTGAAAGTACGATCAGCAGCACCACCGAGAGGTTGACGACCCAGATCCCGATTGTCCCGAACAGCCGGCCGCTGTGCAGATCCTGCAACAACCGCTCGGTGGTCAGGAGAGTGTGGCGGTATAGCACACGATATCGCTGTGCGGCTACGGGTTGCAGAGCCACAGGCCGCAGCCACTCTACCTTGGCAGCAGGTGCTCCTTC
>CBDUDJ010000346.1:0-3616 GCA_965365885.1 uncultured Gammaproteobacteria bacterium | reverse complement strand
CGATTTCCAGCACGCCTGGATCCAACCGCCACCACAGCCCGCCATTCCTTTCCTGATCGGCGGCCGCGCCGATGCGGCCATCGCCAGGGCTGCCCGCTTTGGCGACGGCTGGTTGGGTGTGTGGACCTCCGCGGAACGATTCGCCAACGTCACCACGATCATCAACGATCAGGCAGCGGTACTCGGACGGGACATCCCGAATATGCACGGCATGCAGATCTGGGCCGGGATAGACAACGACCGGGCCCACGCCAGAGCACGTCTGGCGAAGGCCATGGAACGTTTTTACCGCATGCCATTCGAACGATTCGAAAAATACAGCCCCTATGGCAGTATCGAGGAAGTCGTGGAGTATCTGGCCCACTATCGGGCTGCAGGCTGTGAAGTGTTCAACATCATGGCCGTCGCCGAATCGGAGACCGCGGCCATCGATGCGCTCGGCGCAATTCGCGAACGGCTGGCACTCCAGCCCGACTGCCAGCTAAGGTAGGCGGCAGCGCAACCAAACTATTTCAGCAGCCACCACGACACTTGTGGGATCACCCGGAGAATTTGCCATGCTGTCGAGACTCGTCCTGCTGATTGCGACCGTGCCCTTCATCAGTGGCTGTATCGTCGTTGCCAATGTCAACGATCCATCCTGGTGGGACGACTCGGACCAGATCACCAAAGACATATCGATCGACGTCGACCGGGTGAACTTCGAAGCCCGCGGTACGCTTTACGTCGTGCAGGGCACAAGCAACCGGCTGCGGATTCAGGGTCACGACCAGGCGCTGCAACAGATTGTTGTGGATGACCGTAGCGGTGCACTCCTGATCAGCCAGGAAACCGACGATTTCCGTTGGTGGGGTGTCCAGCGCCCGGGCAGCGAAGCCGTCTTTTACCTGGAGCTTGAGAACCTCAGCTCGCTGCGCCACAGTGGTCACGGCGAGGTAAACCTCGGACCGCTGATCGTCAACACTCTCTCAGTGCTCAGTTCCGGTCACGCAACGACAAATTTCAGTGCCCTGATTGCCCGGGATCTGACGATCCAGGCAGCCGACCATGCCAACGTCGATATTGAAACCCTGGACAGCGATAGCGCCGAACTGCGAGTGAGCGATCATGCAGATATCTTCGTGCAGGACATCAACGTGCTGGACGTGAAGCTGCGTGCCGAGGATCACGGTGACCTGCAACTCGCCGGTACTGCCGATACCGCATACGTGAGTGCCGAGGATCACGCGAACATCGATGCCAGCGCACTGGAGAGCGCTGTCGTCAACCTCAGCACGCGAAATCATGCGCAGGTGACCACGCAAGCCCATGAGCTCATCGAAATTGACGAACGCGACAACTCGAGTGTCAGTTGGACAGGTAGCGCCTTACAGCAATAGCGAGCAAGAGCTATGCCGGTCGCGGCCAACAGCCGTTGCCGTTTCAGCGTGAGGATGCGGCTATAATCGGCTGCGAGCAGACATTGAATCCTTAACTTTGGCCCATTCCCACCAGGCTTCGCACGACCCGCACACTGACAACGAAGTACTGCTGCGCCGTGCTTTCTTTTTGATTGCCGGTTTCATGATTGTCGAGGTGATCGGCGGAGTGCTTGCGAATTCTCTGACCCTCCTGGCGGATGCGGGGCACATGTTTCTCGACGGTAGCGCGCTGGGGTTTTCGTGGTATGCGCTGCACATCTCCCGCCGCGATGAGGACGCGCGCCTCACCTATGGCTACCACCGATTTCAGGTGCTGGCTGCCTTCATTAACGGCCTCACCCTCCTTGCGTTCACCATCTGGATTGTCATGGAAGCCTACGAGCGGCTTGCGACCCCGCAGACTATGATCCCCCTGCCGGCGCTGGCCGTTGCGAGTATCGGCCTGATCGTCAAC
Organism: uncultured Gammaproteobacteria bacterium; assembly: GCA_965365885.1. Lineage (GTDB taxonomy): Bacteria > Pseudomonadota > Gammaproteobacteria > Pseudomonadales > Azotimanducaceae > SZUA-309. The sequence goes on along the minus strand of CBDUDJ010000346.1, from coordinate 1,741 downwards.
CTCATCGCCTTTCGCTGGTTGCACCAGGCCCAGGACAACGCCAACGTCCGCAGTGCTGCGCTGCACGTACTGGGCGATATTCTGGGATCCGCAGCCGCCATTATCGCAGCCCTTACGGTTTATCTGACCGGCTGGCCCTATGCCGACCCGTTGCTGGCCCTGCTCATCGCAGCAATCCTTGCGCGCGGTGCCTGGCGCGTCCTGCAGCAATCCGCACACATCCTGCTCGAAGGCGTGCCGGAGGGCATAGAGCTTGACCGTATCGCCCGCACATTAACCCAGAAGGTAGCCGGTGTGATCGAGGTCCACCACCTGCATGCCTGGGCGTTGACGGCGGAAAAACCTCTGCTCACGCTACACGCGAGTGTTGCTCAGCCAACGGACCTGGCTGACGTCGTGGTCAACATGAAACAGGTGCTGAATGAAGATTTCGGTATCGATCACTCGACAATTCAGGTCGAGCACGGCGACTGCCCGGATGATCGAGCCGCGGATAACTAACAGCAGAAAACTCACGGCCACACGGTAAGGGAAACAAGCAGAGTGAAACCGAGCAACACAGGCTTCAAGCGACTCCTTAAAGCCAGCAGCTACTCCTGGCAGGGCCTGCGGGCCGCCTGGAAACACGAATCGGCCTTCCGCCAGGAGTGCACCATCGGCATTTTCCTCATTCCGGTCGCCATCGTGCTGGCTGAGACCGCCGTGCAACTCGCGATACTGTTGGCGGTTTGTATCGTCGTGTTGATCACGGAACTTCTGAACTCGGCAATAGAGGCAGTGGTCGACCGCATCGGCCACGAACACCACGATCTGGCAGGGCGGGCGAAAGACATGGGTTCAGCGGCCGTGATGCTGAGTCTTGTGCTGATGCTGACAACCTGGGCGCTGGTTGCCGCCCAACGATTCACCTGATGCAACGCCGCGAGCCGGCGGCGTCAGCCGAGCAACTCGTTTGCCCGGTCGATCAGCGACGTCATCGAAAGTTTGCTGACTTCCCAGGTTGGGTCGTGCCGTTTGCCACGCCGGTGCAGGGCAAGATTGAAGCCGCTGATGATCGCAAACTTATAGGCCGCCAGAGCGCGGTACCAGTTGATATCAGGCAACGCCGAGCCATAGGCATCCGTGTAGAGATCGATCAGCGTCGCTGGGTCGAGGAATGCTGGCCGTGGCGAATCCGCAGTGTGATCCCAAGCCTCGGGGTCGCTGAAGGTCGTGATCCAGCCCACGTCGTTGAGGGTTGCACCGACACCAGTCAATTCCCAGTCGATCACTGCACGTAATTCGCCGCCCGGCGAACAGAATAGATTTGCCGTTTGAAAATCACCGTGGAAGATGCCAATAGGCGCATCGGCCGGTAGTTTATCGAGTAGCTTCTGGCGCACGACGGGCACATCCCGCAACCGCTCCGGGTCTGCGGCACGCTCAAAAAATCGATCCCAGCGAATGACGTCCTCTTCGAACAAAACCGCGTCTCCCAGGTACGGTGCGGCCGCGGGGTCGAGCTTGTGCACGGCGGCAAGTGCAGCCATCGCCTGGCGGCCAAGCTCGAGCAATTGCGCTGAATCAAGCGCAGCGCCCCACTCGCCCTCGGCCAACCGCAGGACGTCGCCTTCGAGCCAGGGCACAACAAAGTACGGGCAATCGAACCATTCCAGATCTGCACCCGACCATCGAACACTGCAATGCGGGATGTCGGTGCCGTCGAGCACGTTGAGCACCTCAACCTGCCGCAGCACGTCGG
>CBDUDJ010000345.1:0-3617 GCA_965365885.1 uncultured Gammaproteobacteria bacterium | reverse complement strand
GTCGCCAGCACCAAACACATGCCGATTTCAGTCACGCTCATTCCGCGCGACGATTGCCCGGAGAATGCCTGGCAACAGATCGGCTCACCCTATTGTGTGCTGATTGAAGCCGTCGTTTCACCAATTGGTGCACCGTGCAGCGCCCCGCCATACAGCACGCTGGCCGGGGTCGATCTCAAATCGGGCGACATTCTCTGGCAGATTCCACTCGGCACGCTGGAGGAGTTGGCACCCTGGCCGTTTTCGTTAATGAAAGGTGGCGTGAGCATGGGGGGTGCCATGGTGACGCGCTCCGGACTCACCTTCATCGGCGGCACCAGCGACCGCTACTTCCGCGCATTCAACACCGTAACGGGTGAAGAACTGTGGCTCGACAAACTGCCGACCACGGCGAACTCGGTGCCAATGAGCTACACATCCGGCGGCCGACAGTTCGTCGTCATTGCCGCCGGCGGCCACTGGGTCAGTGACGCACCGGCTGCCGACTACCTGATCGCCTACACGCTGGAGGAATGAGCTGGGACGAATCTTCTTCTTAGATCCGGTGAGTCAGCCTGACTGACTGAACGTTGATCTGGCGCGAAACAGCGCAACTGTCGGCACGAGAAATACGCCAGCCGCGACAAGGCCGGATACTAACCCACCACCGCGCGGGTCGAGTAGATTCCACACCAGCATGGCAATCACGACTTGCGCGAGATAAATACTGGCCCACGGCCACATCCAGGACCGCATGCGCCAGAAGCCGTAGGCGAGCCCGCCGTAGATGAGCCAGTGCAGCGGCGCGGTGAGTTTAGCCGACCAACCATGCAACGTAATCCCGAACCAGACCTCTTCGTCCTGCGCCACAGGTTTCCAGAAAATATCAAATGGCATGTAGATCAACACCATGTAAAGACAAAACCCCATGATGAGGTTCATCCACCAGGGACGCATGCTCCATTGGATTTTCAATCCGTCGACGATTCCACTTCCCAGATCTGCTGCCATAGAAACTACTGCCAATCTCGCAACGCATTTGCGCCAGGAATGAAGCAGAATATCCGACTGCAATCAATCCGCAAGCACCTTCTCTTGTACAGATACAGCTGCCAGGTTGTCACCACACCCGGCGAGGAGGAGCAGAACTTCATATGCTAATGTTCGGCAGAAGAAACTGGACGCACGTGAGAATTTTAAAAATTCAAAGAGAATTCAGGGAGAAGAAAAGTTGAGTGTACAAATCCGACGAGTGCTCGATGCCGCGAAAGCGGAATACGTAACGTGCGGCTACGCAGATCTGAACGGAGATCTCCGGGGTCATCTTGTCGGCCGCAAGCACTTTGAGGCGAGCCTCAAGTCCGGTTTATCTCTGGTTCCCGAAATTATGGTGCTTGGGGTCAATGATCAGATCCACATTCCGCAGGGCTATCTCTCCTTCGACCTGCCGTTCTCTGATCAAAAGGCAATGTTGGCGGCTAGTAGCGCTCGACGTTTGCCCGATTACCCTGCAGGCAAGGACCTCTTTTTCTTCCTGGATTTCCCGGAGGGTGGTTCGGGCAATCTGTGGGCGCCGCGACAGATATACGGGCGCGCCGAAGATCGCCTGAGCGCATTGGGATATTCGCCGGTGGTCGGTGCCGAATACGAGTTTCGTGTCTACGCAGAAACCGAGCAAACCGCACGCGCAAAGGGCTACAAGAATCTTGAGATGGCAATGGTCCGTTCCGGCTACATGAATATCACGCGTCAATCCCAGGGTATCGAGTTTCTCTCCGGGCTTCTGGATATGTGCAAAACACTGGATATCGACGTCGCCAGTCTTCATTGGGAGCACGGTGAAGGCATGCTCGAGATAGCACTCGGCCATCAAAAGGGAATACACGCGCCTGACAATTCATTGCTGTTCAAGACTTTCACCAAAGCCTATGCAGACCGACATGGCCACCTCGCGTCGTTCATGGCCAAACCGCGACTCGACGAAGACGGATCGTCGCAGCATGTTCATTTGTCGCTGGTGAGTGCCAACGGCCGAAACGTGTTCTACGATGCAAAGGACGCAGATGGCATGAGTCAAATTCAACGCCACTTCATCGGGGGGGTGCAGAAGCTACTGCCTGAACTGATGCTCATGGTCGCACCCAACCCCAATTCCTGGCGACGTTTTGTGGCCGATGCATTCGCCCCGCTGGCTGCGACTTGGGGAATCGAGAATCGAACTACATCCGTGCGCGTGATTCCAGGTGGGCGCCGCAGCCAACGATTGGAGTTTCGGTCAGCCGGTGCTGACACGAATGCGTATCTCGTACAGGCGTGTCTGTTAGGGATGGGCACATGGGGTATCGAACGGAAGCTTGAGCCGCTGAAGCCGATCGAAAACAGCGCATGGATGCGCCAGTCGCGGCTGCCAAAAGCGATCAAATTTCCCACGGGATTCCAACAGGCAATCGCCGCATTTCGCGGTTCGAAGGCGGCGCGTGAACTGTTTGGCGATGATTTCGTCGAGATGTTTGCCGGCACACGACAAGTGCAATTCGACGAGCTGGCGGACAAACGAGGTCGGATATCGCATGCTGCGGAATTGAAGACCTTCCTGGCGGGTGCCTGACAGCAATCGCGATGCGGGCCTAGCTGCTAAAGCGCCGATTAGGCGGTATAGTAGGCCGCTGCTGACAAGGCGATCAGGGTAAGACCCCAATGACTATCAGAACTCGACGAATATCGCTTCTTGTAGCGCTGCTGAGCACCACTGTAAGCATCGGCGCCGGTGCCGACACAGGCGCAGCCACTCATGAAAGAATCGGTGACTTTGCACTGATCGACCAGGACGGCGTGTTCCATCAGATAACACGTTACGGTCACAAAGACGCTCTGGTGCTCATCAGCCAGGCTAACGGCTGCCCCGTGATTCCCAACCAGCTCCCTGCACTGACGACGTTGCGGCAGAAATGGGAGACGCATAACGTCGCTTTTCTGATGATAAATTCAACGGGGCACGACAGCCGGGAAGAACTCCAGACGGAAGCTGCCACCTACGATCTGGACTACCCGATTCTCATCGACGATACGCAACTGGTCGCCGAGGCTCTGGGGATAAACCGGGTTGGCGAGCTGATCGTTGTCGAACCGAAAACGCTGAAGCTGATATTCAAAGGACCGCTCGATGAGCGCAGCCGGCGCAGTGACGATCCGCCAAAACCCACACCGCTGGATGATGCACTCACGCGAATCGTCACCGCTGAAACGGCAACGATGAACACAGTGGTGATCAATACCGCCACTGCTGTGGCAAGCGGCTGTGAACAGTCATTCGGAGAAGCTGAATTACACGCCGGTAACACGCCCGACTACGCCAGCGATATAGCGCCGATACTGCAGGAGAATTGTGTGCACTGCCATCGTGAGGGCGGCATCGGTCCCTTCGCGATGAACAGTTATCACATGGTCCAAGGCTGGTCGCACATGATGCGTGAAGTACTGATGACTCGGCGGATGCCACCCGCTCAGGTTGACCCCCACATCGGCGACTTCAAAAACGCGCGCCACATCGGTGATGAAGACTTGAAGACCCTCATCCACTGGATCGACCAGGGTGCACCCCGCGGCCAGGGCCGGGCCCGCTTTGCGCGTAATCATGG
>CBDUDJ010000344.1:0-3621 GCA_965365885.1 uncultured Gammaproteobacteria bacterium | reverse complement strand
TTCAATGGCTCGCCATTCGGTCTGATTTACGATGAGGATATTGGCAAAGGACAGTATCCCGCGCAGTTCGTCCGCCGTTAGTAACTCCGCATACTGCCCCGGACACCAGATACGTATCGGAGTTTGCGCGAGTTGGTCTGCACAGAGTTGCATCTTCGCCGGAACGTCGGGCGCGATGACTGCGGCTTCGAATTCCTGCAACGCAAGCACCGCCTGCAAATCGGTAGTGAGCCGATCGCTACCATCCGGGCCGGGATAAAACGCGGTGAATTGCTGACCGTCACCGGCCGTGAGAATCAAGCCTCTCGCGCAGGACGTGCCGGAAGTGTGGACGAGTCCGGATTCGGTGATGTCTGCAGCGATGACGTGCGCCTGATAATCACCCGCATAGTCGTCTCCGACATAGGCAAAAGGCGTGGGCTCATGACCGAGCAGTTTGAGGTTGTAGGCGATGTTCATCGCGCAACCTCCGAAGTCACGATAGATGGTATGCAGCTTCACGTTTCTGAGGTCCGCTGCGAAAACGGCATCGAAGAACCCGACATCGTCGCAGGCGAGCGTGCCCGTCACTATGATATTGGCCATGGTTGTGCGGTTTCTGCGCAGCGGGCTGCAGACTCAACTGCGGGGTCGCCGGGCACCCTCCACCAGCGCGCGTGCGGTCAACCAGAAAGCCAGACGCGAGCGCTGGAACACCGTCATCCCCTCGCTGTGCTGCCAGTGGCGCTGGTAGCGGCGCCAGTGCCTGTTGCGCTGAAACTTCTCCGCGATGAGGGGGGATGCGCTGGAAGCGCACAGTGCTGCGAGCAACAGAAAAAGTACCCCCGGGATGATGGGAATGACGAGCCCGACGAGACCCAGGACGAGAAAGCCAGCCGCTAAGATGTACAAGATAAAGCGCTTCAGCATTTTTGCTTACTCTCCTTATGCGAGGGTCAATTCCCCAGTCTATGACTATCTTCCGTTGAGTACCTTCCACAAGTACCTTGGAGTTAATAGCTTGCAATATGAGTGCCATTCGTAAGCCATTGAAAAACGACGATAAAGTAGCGATCAGCAGGTGAGAACTGGTGAAAATGACCACATTATCGGGAATCGGTCGTTGCCAGCCCCCGTGCGATGCGGGTTCCAGCCGTTTACATCATGGTAAGAGAAACTGTGACGCAGATCTTTTATGCTACGTCTTGAGGATGGGGGAAGTTAAAACATGCAGGAATTACTAGGCCAGACATTTTCTCTGGCGGATGGGCGCTACAGAGTCGTGGATGTGCGGCAGCTGAGCGGTGAAGCCATGGTTTATGCCGAAGAGATCGGTGATGACTCTGGCAATTCCAGTAATCGGCGACCGCGACGTGCGGCTTTTCACTATGGTGATATCGCTGAATTGCTGCGGGACGATAAGATCGCCTGATATCCTTCGGGCTCTCTGCGCTATTTACGTGACGCGCGGCACCTGCAAACTATGACCTGGTTCGCAGTGCTGGCGTGACCGTCTGCTCGGACGATATTCCTACTCTCTGTTGTAATTTACCCGGCCCCAGGTGAAAGCCCCGGGCCGGGGACCCCAGCACGCCTGAGATCCAGGCGATGCTGTGAGATGACTTATTGCGCAGTTCGGTGAGAGGACGTCACTTGAGATGAGTTCGGAGATCGCTACCAGCGAAACGGATCAACAAGATGGTCTGGAAGAAGCCGTTGTGCTTTTTGAAGCAGACAGCTTCAACGTTGCCCAGGAAATGCACTTTCGTGACTTTGAAGTGCTCGCCGAGGGCGCAGGCACTCTCGATCAGTTTGCCGCGAGCATCGCGCGAGGCGCTTATGCCCTGGTAGGCACCGGTCTGAGCGTACAGGGCATCGTATTTTTCCAGTTCAAAGTAGACGAAGACGGGCGCGTTGACTCTTCCTTCAACGTGCCGCTGCGCTACCTTCTCGACAACGCAGGTCTTGGTCCTGATCTTGGTACCGGACCCATTCGCCTGGCCTGCAGAAGTCAGTGCCCCGTACCCTGGCACTCAATTAATCTCTGGGAGCCCGAAGGCGAAGGTGACGAGCATCCGGCACAGAAGCTGCAGAAAATCATCTGGCGTAATCGACTCGGACTCAAGCCCCAGAGCCTGGTTACGAACAGAGTAGAGCAGGATTTTGTTTTAGAGGATGCGCGTGATGAAACCCGCGATCTCCAGGCAAAGCTGACCGAAGCGTTCGGAGAGGAAGGCAAGGTCGATCTGGAAAAGATGATCCGCCACCGTAACGAGCAGTTGACGGATGTTTCAACGAAGTACCGCAGCGAAATGGAACAGCAGCAGCAGACCTATCTCGATCAAATACGCAGTTGCCGCGACGAAATCCAGAAGCTCAAGGCCGAACTCAGAAACGAACGCGAAAGAAGCCGTCGTTTACAGGAATTGCTGAGAGGCGGGCTTTAGCAGCTTGCTAGGCTGGTGCAGCGCCGCCAGTGTAAACCGTCCACAGCGAGGCTGTGAACACCAACAGGAAAAGCAACAGCAGTCCCGTCAGAAGTCCCACTCCGGCTGCTCGCAGATTCGAATGCAGGGAGCCGCCCTGCGAGGCGTGGTAGGAAATTGCCGCGCCCTGCAATTGGGCTGCGAGGAAATAAGCGAGGACCGCTTGAAAGACGTTATACATCACGACCAGAATTGTGGTGTTGGGTAGCAACGTAGCTATTGTGATCAGCACGACATAGATGGCCGCTCCCCACAAAGCCCAACGCTGCGCAAGCACCACCTTTCCCAGCGTACGATAGTTCAGATAGAGCATCACGACACCGGCCGCAAGCGAGCCGAGCACGGAAGCGATCACGACGCCTTGCACGCTGTAAAGACTGCCACCACGAGTCTGGTGTTGGTGTGTAACTGGTGTTTGCATGAAATGTACTAACGGGCTTCAGCCATCATGCCCTTCTGGACTGGAACCAACTATCATAATGAATCGCGGCCGTAACGGAAGCACCAACTGCTCGCCAGCCTTTCTGACAGGGACTGCTCATGAGACTCGAAATCTTTTCCGACCTGGTATGCCCATGGTGTTTCATCGGCAAACGCCAGTTGGACAGTGTGCTGAACACCTCGCAGGGACAGGACCTGGACGTTGTCTGGCGTGCCTATCAACTCTATCCCAACATTCCGCAAGGTGGGATGGCGCGCGATGAGTTCATGAGGGTGCGCTTCGGTGGTTCGGATACCGGCAACGCACGCGAGCGAATTCTCAGCGAGGCTCGATCTGCTGGGATCGACATGGATTTCAGTCGTGCCGAAAGGATGCCCAATACGTTTGACGGTCACCGTCTGCTGCATCATGCACGACTGCAGGAACAGGAAAACGCGGAGCTCGCTGGCGTGCAACACCGGCTTGCAGAAACGCTATTCAGCTTCTATTTCTGTGAGGGTCGTGATGTAGGTAGTCGGGATGTGCTGCTCGCGGCAGCTGAGGAAGTCGGCTTGGACAGTTCGACCACTCGGGCGTTTCTCGACAGCGATGCAAGTCGGGTCGACGTCGAGCACGAACTCGATCGCGCTGCGGTTGTTGGGGTCAGCGGCGTTCCCTGTTTTCTGTTTGCAGGTGCGTTTGCGTTGCAGGGTGCGCAATCGCCGGAAGTCATCG
>CBDUDJ010000343.1:0-3628 GCA_965365885.1 uncultured Gammaproteobacteria bacterium | reverse complement strand
AAGTCCAATACCGGCGAAGGCGGCGAAGATCCGCAACGCTTCATTCCGCTGGCAAATGGGGATTCAAAGCGAAGTGCAATCAAACAGGTCGCCAGCGGCCGGTTCGGGGTCACGATCAATTATCTGACCAATGCTGATGAACTGCAGATCAAAGTTATCCAGGGTGCCAAGCCAGGTGAAGGCGGTGAGCTGCCCGGCCACAAAGTGGACGACATCATCGCTGAAATTCGTAGTTCAACCCCTGGCGTCGGCCTGATCAGTCCGCCGCCACATCACGATATCTACTCGATCGAGGATATCGCTCAACTCATCCACGATCTCAAGAACGGCAATCCGCATGCCCGCATCAGCGTCAAGCTCGGTGCAGAAGTCGGGGTTGGCACAGTAGCAGCCGGCGTGACAAAAGCGCGCGCCGACCATCTGGTGATCGCCGGCGACACCGGTGGCACCGGCGCCTCCCCCTTAACCTCGATCAAACATGCCGGCGTACCCTGGGAACTCGGCGTTGCCGAAACCCACCAGACTCTCGTGATGAACAATCTGCGTTCGCGCGTGGTGTTGCAGACGGACGGTCAGTTGAAGACCGGTCGCGATGTCGCAATTGCCGCGTTGCTTGGCGCAGAGGAATTCGGCTTCGCCACAGCACCGTTGATCGCACTCGGTTGCATCATGATGCGCAAGTGTCATCTCAACACCTGCCCGGTCGGTATCGCAACCCAGGATCCGGAATTGCGTAAGAAGTTCAACGGCGAGCCGGAACATATCGTGAACTATATGTTCATGATCGCGAAGGAATTGCGTCTGATCATGGCGGAGCTGGGTTTCGCCAGCGTAAACGACATGATCGGCCGGGTGGACGCGCTCAATGTCGACGCGGCGGTCGGTCACTGGAAAGCGCATGGACTCGATCTCAGCGAAATTCTTGCAGTTGCCGAGGAACCCCAGGGCTTCCTTGGTTCCTATGCGGTTCATCAACAGGATCATCAGCTCGAAGCAGCGTTGGACAACGAGTTGTTGCAGCTCGCCAAACCGGCACTCGAGCGAGGCGAGAAGGTCTACCACGAGCTGCCAATCGTGAACACGAACCGCGTCGTTGGCGCCATGCTGTCCAACATGATCATCCGCGTTGCCGGTCCGGACATGCTCCCCGATGATTCCATACATTTTAAATTTCATGGCAGCGCGGGGCAGAGTTTCGGGTGCTGGCTGGCGCAAGGTGTGACGCTTGAAATCGAAGGTGATGCCAACGACTACGTCGGGAAAGGACTCTCAGGTGGCCGAATCGTGATCTATCCACCGAAGGTCAGCCAGTTTAAAGCCGAGGAGAACATTCTGATCGGGAATGTCGTGCTCTATGGTGCGACCAGCGGCGAGTGTTACTTCCGCGGCATTGCGGCAGAGCGATTCTGCGTGCGCAACAGCGGGGCGAGCGCAGTCATCGAAGGGGTAGGCGATCATGGTTGCGAATACATGACCGGCGGCCGGGTCGTGATTCTGGGTCCGACAGGTCGCAATTTTGCCGCAGGCATGAGCGGTGGGGTTGCCTATGTCTGGGATCCTACGAAGGAACTATCGGCTCAATGCAACACGGAGATGGTCGAACTCGAAAACATCACCGCGAGCGAAGACATCATCGAGCTGCGCGAGCTTATCGAAAAGCACCATCGCTACACGGATTCCAGCGTCGCCAGGCTCGTTCTGGACAACTGGGAAGGATCGCTGAGACAGTTCGTCAAGGTCATGCCCACCGACTACAAGCGTGTGCTGGAAGAACGTCGAACCGCCATCAGCGCGGGCTGAAACAGCATCATCTTACTAAGCTGACTGGAAACCCATGGGAAAAGTTACTGGATTTATGGAATTCGAGCGCAAGGCCGAACCTTATCGCGAGGTCAAAGCCCGCCTGCTCGACTTTCAGGAAATCTACACTCCCCACGATGCCGGCGCGCTTGCCGCGCAGGGCGCTCGTTGTATGGATTGCGGCGTGCCGTTCTGTCAATCCAACGACGGCTGTCCGATCCACAATCTCATTCCGGAATGGAACGATCTCATTTACCGCGATCAGTGGCGCGAAGCACTCGAAAGCCTGCACAAGACAAACAACTTTCCCGAGTTCACTGGCCGTGTCTGTCCCGCACCCTGTGAAGGCGCCTGTGTCCTCGGTATTACCGATCCTGCCGTCACCATCAAGAATATCGAGATGGCAATCATCGACCGCGGTTTCGCCGAAGGCTGGGTAGTGGCAAATCCTCCAGAACAGCGCACAGACAAGAAAATCGCGATCGTGGGATCGGGACCCGCTGGTCTGGCCGCTGCCGATCAGCTCGGCGGGTTGCTGATGTACGGCATCCCGAATATGAAACTCGACAAGTCACACGTGGTGCAACGTCGCCTGAATCTGCTGGCGGATGAAGGCGTTACTTTTGTGACGGGCAAAGAGCTTGGAGACGGCACAAACGGCTCGGTTAACAGCAGCGAACTGCTCGATGGCGTTGCTGCGCTGCTGCTCGCAACTGGTGCCACAGTACCACGTGATCTGCCAATTCCGGGTCGCGAACTGAACGGCGTACATTTTGCGATGGACTTCCTGACCCGGAACACAAAAAGCCTGCTCGACAGCGAATTTGCAGATGGTGAATACATCAATGCAAAAGACAAACACGTCATTGTGATTGGTGGTGGTGATACGGGCGCGGACTGTATCGGTACATCGCTGCGCCACGGCTGCAAGAGCCTGGTCAACTTCGAGCTTTTCCCTGAGCCACCTGCCGAGCGGGCGAGCGACAATCCCTGGCCCACCTGGCCGAAGATCTATCGCACCGAATACGCCCACGAAGAATCAGCCGGTACATTCGGTGCCGATCCGCGAGTCTATGCGATATCTTCGACGGAATTCGTCAGCGACGAAAACGGCAATCTACGAGCCGTGCGCACTGTGGATGTGGAACTGAAAGCTGGCAAATTCGAGAACATTCCCAACAGCGAGCGGGAATGGCCGGCTGATCTCGTTTTCCTGTCGATGGGATTTCTCGGGCCCGAACAGCAGTTGTGCAACTCGCTGGGTGTCGAGTGCGACGAGCGATCGAACTATCGCGCTGCATACGGCGAGTACCGCACCAGCGCAGACAAAGTATTCGCAGCCGGCGACTGTCGTCGCGGCCAGTCGCTGGTGGTGCACGCAATCAACGAAGGCCGCGAAGCCGCCAGAGAGATCGACCGCTACCTCATGGGCTCGACGCAACTGCCTTGAACTGCCGGCCGGGTCACTGTTGCGAGGTGGTGCGGATCGCGTCCTGAACGTGCTCGAGCGGTCTCGCCCACGGGCTGATTTTACTGATGGACTCCGGCAGGTTCACAGCGACAGCCTGCGCTTCATCACGTGAATCAAATAGACCATAAACCACGACCGAAAGAAGTCGACCGTCGCGCTGCAAACGGTAGACGGCAAACTGTTCCGGGTACTGCTGTTCGTTGACGAATGCGACCGCGCGTTCGTGCGATGAGACCGTAAGCAACTGTAGTGTGAAGCTAGCCACCGGCTGCCGCAGCAGCCAGGATGCATCCCTGCCGCGGGAAACCGGAACTCACCAGCGCGAATTGGATGAACCAATTCTTCGTCTGCGCTATG
>CBDUDJ010000342.1:0-3628 GCA_965365885.1 uncultured Gammaproteobacteria bacterium | reverse complement strand
AGTGATCTGGAGATCTCTAATCCCGCCTACAATATTAGGGAGGGGTTAGATAAAGGAGGGATACCCGAAGAAGGGGAGGGGAGGGAAGATCGGGCACCCCTCATCTATCTACCGCTATGTTACTTTCGGTAACACAAAATGCAACCTACAGTAACGCAACGATCTGTTGCATAATTGCAACACAAACTCTGTGAGCGTTGCGACAGGATGGATTGGGACGATTTCAGATATTTCAGCGCCATCGCCGGGGCAGGCTCGGTACGCGGGGCTGCTGACACTCTGGGGGTGAATGCCTCTACTGTGACGCGCCGTCTGGATCGCCTGGAAGCACAACTCGGAGTGCGCTTGTTCAGCCGCACCCGTACGGGGCTGCAGATCACGCTCGAAGGTTCGGAAGTGATCCACGATGTCGATGTGGTTGCAGCGAACCTCGGCGATATTCAACGCCGCCTGCAGGGTCGCGATGCAGACATGGCCGGTTCTTTAGGTATTGCGATTCCCGATGTACTCGCAAGCGGGGTGCTGATGCAGGATCTCGCCGAATTTGCCGCTGAACATCAGCGCGTCCGGCTCGAGTTTCTCCCGGATCGCCACGAACCGCAGCAGCGCGACGCCGACGTAGTGCTCCGGTTGACGAATGCGCCGCCGGAAACGTTCGTCGGCAGACGGCTGGGTCGGCTCCGGCTAACGGCCTATGCGAGCCTGGACTATCTTGGTGGCCATGATCCGCTGTTGCAGCCCGACAACAGTGCCTGGATTGAATCGGAATTCGAAACGCGCCAGGCGCCGGGTTTCAGAGGCGAGCATTTTGCCACAATGCCGCTCGGCGCTAAATGCAACAGTCTGCTGCAGCAGTTGGCGGCAGTCCGTTCGGGCATGGGGCTCACACTACTGCCCTGCTCCCTGGGTGATGTCGATACGAGGTTGGCCCGAGTTGCAGACATCAGACCCATTGACGCTCAGGAAATCTGGCTGCTCTTCCGGCCGGACTTGCGTCGTGTCACGCGTGTTCGTACGTTTGCCGAATATCTGCAACATACATTTGCAAAGCACGAGGACTTACTGCTTGGAAATCTCGAAGATTCGCACGCGCCCTTCCAGTAACCAGACGCCGTGAACCAGATGCCATGAGATTAATTGCCATGAACCACAACAGGACGTCAATACAGTGAACCCGCGAAAGTCGACATCGCACATTTATTATTCACAGCGCCTGCGACTGCACTATCTGGATTGGGGCAATGCCGACAAACCACACATGCTGCTCATCCACGGTGTGCAGGATCATTGCCACACATGGGATTGGTTCGCCGCTGCATTTGCAGATGACTATCATGTTGTGGCGCCCGATCTGCGCGGGCATGGCGATTCCGAGTGGGTGCGGGGCTCGAGCTACCACCAGATAGACTACGCCTACGATCTGGCACAGCTGGTCCGCCAGACGGCGTTATCACCGGTCATTGTCGTTGGTCATTCAATGGGGGGTACGATCGCAGCACTGCTGGCCGGGCTCTACCCGGAAGCCGTGACAAAGCTGGTGCTCATCGAAGGGGTCGGCTTGTGGCCGGACGTTTTCGATAAAACGACAGCCGCCGAACGTATTCGCTCGTGGATCGATAACACGAGGTCGCTTGCGGGTCGGCTTCCCAAGCGCTACAAGACGCTCGAACAAGCCTTCGAACGGATGCACCAGGCTAACGCTCACCTGACTGCCGAGCAAGCGCGGCACTTGACTGTTCACGGCAGTAACCAAAATGAAGACGGTACCTACAGTTGGAAGTACGACAACTATACGCACGCGTTTCCGGTCTACCGGATACCGCCAGCGGATACCATAGAGACATGGCAGCGTATTGACTGTCCGACGCTGTGCATAAATGCCGAGGCAGGCTTCGGGCATCGGATAGGTCAGAACGATACGTTGCAGCACTTCCGGCATGGCAAGTTGATCGACATCGCCGACGCGGGTCACTGGACACATCACGATCAGCTCGAAGCCGTGGTGACAGCGGTCCGCGGTTTCCTGTGAGATTGGCTTGCAGGGCCCTGTTTGTCAGAGCAAACTGAAACTGGTGGAAGGAGGAAGCATGCAGGGCGCGCCGCTAAGGCTTCGCTGTGAATATCTTGAAAACCCCCTCGGTGTCGATGAGACCCGACCCCGCTTGTCCTGGTGGGTCGACGACTCACGGCCTGCGGAAATTCAAACTGCCTATCAGATAATTGCTGCCAGTTGCCTGGAACTGCTCGCGCTCGATGAAGGCGACTTCTGGGATAGTGGCAGAGTCCAGAGTCAGCAGACCTACAACGTCGAATATCTCGGCAAGCCACTGATCTCCAGTCGTCGTGTCTACTGGAAAGTTCGTACCTACGATAGCGACGGTATGCCGAGCCCATGGAGTGAGGGTGCTTATTTCGAGATGGGCTTGCTCCAACGCGAGGACTGGCGGGGGCAATGGATCGGCACGCCGCTGATCGGCAGTCGTGCAAGTGGCGTTCCCGTGCCGATTTTGCGACGGGAATTCGAGTTGACCAGTGCTGCGGTTTCCGCGCGGCTACACATCTCAGCGCTGGGTTTATACCACGCCGAAATCAATGGCAAACGGATTGGTGATGGTGAACTCACGCCCAGCTGGACCGATTACGACACGCGCGTCGAATATCAGACCTACGATGTCGCCGATTGTCTGCGCGATGGTGAGAACGTGCTCGGCGTGCTGCTTGCCGATGGCTGGTACGCAGGTAGAACCGGGCGCGGTGAACGCCAGCAGTACGGCCGCCGGCCTTTGCTGTGTGCGCAGCTCAACCTGACTTTGGCATCTGGCGCAACGCTGGTTTATGCAACCGATACACTGTGGCGCTGGCGCCCTTCGTGGATCGTCGCCGCCGACCTGGTGAACGGTGAAAGCGTCGATGGCCGGCAGTTTGACGCATCCTGGAGCACTCCGGAATGTGCAGCGGAGAACTGGTCGGCCGTCACGCTTGCAGAAGTCGCCGCACAACGTGTGGCAACGACAGCCCCGCTCATTAAGTCGACTGCCGCAGTCAGCGCGATACTCATCAGCGCAGCGCCGAAGTACGTCTACGAGTTGCCAGACCGGCTGCTCGGGCGAATCAGGCTGGATCTGCAAGTCTCGGAAGGTGCCCTCATTCGGGTGCGCTATGCAGACCAATTGTCAGCCGAAGGTGACCTGATCGCGCATGGCGGTGAAGACACCTATACCGCCCGGGGTCTTCCAGAGGGTGAAGTTTTTGAACCCACGTTTTCTCTGCATGGCTTCCGCTTCGTCGAATTGAGTGGCGACGTGTTTCACGAAAGCGCCGTCACAGTTTCCGCTGTGCCGCTGCGGCAGGCCGTGGCGGCGGCCGGCGAGTTCGTCTGCGACCATGCAGCGCTCAATGCGCTGCAGACTACAACGCGGGATCGGCTGCAGAGCACCTGCTTTGGGATTCCATTGGCTGGCTTAGCAGCGGAATTGCGCGCAGGCGATACGGGACAGGCGTTCGTCAACCTCGCCACAACGATTCTGAATTTTGAAAGCGCTGCTTTCTATGGCAAATGGTTGCGGGATCTGGTTGACGCGCAACTGGCCGACGGCGGGCTGCCGGAAGTTGTGCCCGCAGCACCCGG
>CBDUDJ010000341.1:0-3636 GCA_965365885.1 uncultured Gammaproteobacteria bacterium | reverse complement strand
GCCAGATCCAGACCGTCGACGCTGGTGCCGGTGATCGTGCCGAGATAATGGGATGAAGCCTCTGGTGGCTGCTTCACAGCGTTCACGTCACCGTGCCGAAGCGAGCTGAATCTGCTGCCTGTAGTTTTCCAGTAACGAAAAGTACGGCGTTGTGATGGAGGTGAAGCGTTCCAGCTCCTGACCCGCGACCGGGTTGGCATCGGGTAGTTTGACCGTCCTCGGGTTTCGATGGACGCCGTTCACCAGAAACTCATAGTGCAGGTGCGGTCCGGTGGCCCAACCTGTTGAGCCCACATAGCCGATGATCTGCCCCTGTTCAACCCGGCTGCCCTTGCGGACACCCCGGGCGAATTTGGACAGGTGCAGGTATTTGGTAACAAATTGCTCCCCGTGATGCACAACGATGAAGTTGCCGTTTGCGCTGCTTTTTGAGGCACTTTGAATTTTACCATCGCCTGATGCGAGAATTGGGGTTCCGGATGGCGCGGCGTAGTCGATGCCGCGGTGAGGCATGGTGCGCTTGTACAGAGGATGCTTCCGCCGGAGATTGAAGTTTGAGCTGATTCTTGAGAATTCTACTGGTGCGCGCAGGAAGGCTTTGCGCATATTTTCACCTTCAGGATTGAAGTAGCCGTCGCGACCGTCGTTTCCTGAGTAGCGCGCTGCCTGATAGCTCTGCCCCTGATTGATGAATTCCGCGGCGATGATGTTGCCATTGCCGATAAACTCCTCACCCAGATAGAGCTCTTCGTACAACACGTAAAACTGATCGCCCTTGCGGATGTCGAGAACGAAGTCCACATCCCATTGGAATATCTGCGCGATGCGCATGGTCAACGCATCATCGAGCCCGGCGCGTTGGCTGGCGATGAACAGGCTATGGTCGATGGTGGCGTGTCGGTAGGCCGTCGTGACTTCCGGCTGCCGTTGTACCTCGCGGCCGATGAAAGCATTCCCTGCCCGTTCGAAGGCGAGTGTCTCCAGAGGGCCAGGCGAGTAGGTCAGCTTGATGAGCTGGTTGTCTTCATTCGTCGTGAACACCAGTTCATGGCCAGGAAAGATGCGCTTCAGTCTGGGTCCGAGAGGCGTGCTTTCGAGCAACAGGGCGAGCTCTCTGGCGGCGATGCCCTGGCTCCGGAAGATGTTCGCCAGGTTGTCACCGGGTTGCACCTCGGCGGATTTCTGTATCAGTGGTTGCGCGGGTTGCAGGCTGACATCCGATGTCGCAACGGGAGCGTAGGGCTCGGCTGAACCTGCAGCTGGCGTGGTTTCGCCAACGGGCATCTCCGGCATCTTCAGCAGAACCGATTCGGTGGTGAAGCGATCGGCTTCGTCTTCTGCTGAGAACCTCGCGACAACAAGAGAGGCAAGGCCGAAGCAAAGGATGCTGACCAGGACGAGATGTGCTCTGGGAAAACTCACGATGTGTTTATCTGTCCTTTTATAAAACGCCAATCACAGTGTTCGAATCGTTCCTGCGCTTCGAACTGCTTTTCGACCCTCCCTCCACTAGGTCACTAAAAAGGTGGAGGGCGATAAAAATCGCTTCTAAATCCGGCGTTTACACCGGTTTTCTAGAAGATCCAAAGGATCGTTCGGCTAGTATAGTTATTTGTTTCGCGATGAAAACCCTGAGTCGCAGGGTATGTGGTACAGCACACACCACTTCTGTGCTTGAGTGTCAAAGCGGTTTTGATATGGTGCGCGTCCCGGCAGCAGAGGTTATGTCCATTGGTTGATGCGTTGCTCAACGAGCTGAAAGATCGCGGGCTGATCGCCCAGGTCTCGGATGAAGCGTCTCTTGCGGCCCATCTTTCGTCTGGTTCCCGCACGGTCTATTGTGGTTTCGATCCCACAGCCGACAGCCTGCACATTGGCAACCTGGTGCCGCTACTGACGCTCAAGCGATTTCAGGATCATGGTCATCGCCCGATACTGCTGCTGGGCGGAGCGACCGGGCTGATTGGCGATCCGTCCTTCAAAGACGGCGAACGATCACTGAACCCTGCGGACGTGGTGGCAGGCTGGGTGGATAAGATCAGAAACCAGGTCGAAAGGCTTGTCAGTTTCGAGGGCAACAACGCGGCCATCATCGAAAATAACCTCGACTGGACCCAGGAACTTGATGTCATCTCTTTTCTCAGGGATATAGGCAAGTATTTTTCCGTAAATACCATGATCCAACGGGACTCCGTGAAGAGTCGTCTGGATAGGGATGGTGAGGGAATCTCCTACACAGAATTCAGTTACATGCTGTTGCAGGGGATGGACTATGCCGAATTGGCTGATCGGCATCAGTGCACGGTGCAGATTGGCGGCAGCGATCAGTGGGGGAACATCGTCTCCGGTATGGATCTGGTCAGGCGCAAGCTCAAGCAGGAAGCCTTTGCGCTGACATTGCCTCTGGTGACCAAGGCCGACGGTACCAAGTTCGGCAAAACGGCTGGAGGTGCCATCTGGCTGGATCCTGAGAGAACATCGCCCTATTCATTTTACCAGTTCTGGCTCAACACGTCGGACGCCGACGTGGTCCATTTTCTGAAGATATTCACCTTCCTGCCGCTCGGTGACATTGCACAGTTAGCGGAGCGCCAGCAGGCCGCCCCGCAGGATAGGGAGGCCCAGAAATCTCTGGCCTTAGAGATGACCCGTTTGTTGCACGGCGACGGGGCGCTGCAATCGGCGCAACGTATCACCGACGCTCTGTTCAGTGGCAGCCTGGATTCCCTGACCGAACAGGATCTGGATCAGCTCAGGCTGGATGGCATGGATTCGACCACGATTGAATCTGACACCGTGGGTCTGCTGGCACTGATCGCGGACTCGGGTCTCGCGCCGTCGCGAGGTCAGGCTCGCAAGCTGGTGGCGGGCAAGGGGATTCGAATCAATGGTGAGGTTAAGAGCGACACCGAACTGGAGCTTGACTTCTCTGATGCGCTTTTTGAAAAGTACTATTTGCTTCGTCGAGGCAAGAAAAACTGGCATCTGGTCGTTAGAAAATCGCTCTGAAGCCAGCCCTGATGCGGCTTTCAGAGGGATTTGAAATAAATATTGAAAGCCGCTTGCCAGGCAAAAGCGCCTGCGTATAATACGCATCCCTCGCCTAGGGGCTACACGCCTTGAGGCCGCTCTTTAACATTGAAAATACTGAACAAGCCATTCGTGTGGGTGCTTGTGATTCATTGGTGGATTCGCGTTTATCAAGCGTGATGACCATGAACTACGAGCCCTGTCTCCGCGAAGAAAAGCAGGTGCTTGAGAGCCTATCGAAAGATAGACCCTGGAGCGTCTTCTAGAACCAAGGAGCAGAGCACGAAAATTCATTGAGTGAAACATTTGATATTGGCAACGGAAGCAGTATCCGAGTCTTGTCCGTTCGCGGACCTGGCAAAGAATTTCCGGTGTCGCTTCTCCGATATGGAATGAACCTGGGGGACCCTTAATACGGAACCCTGTGAACACGAAATATCGAGAGAGCAATCTTCATTAAACTGAAGAGTTTGATCATGGCTCAGATTGAACGTTGGCGGCAGGCTTTACACATGCAAGTCGAACGAGAAAGTACCTTCGGGTGCGAGTACAGTGGCGGACGGGTGAGTAACGCGTAGGAATATACCCAGTAGTGGGGGACAACTC
>CBDUDJ010000340.1:0-3639 GCA_965365885.1 uncultured Gammaproteobacteria bacterium | reverse complement strand
CTGCGGAGTCTTTCACCCCACCCCAGACATCCACCACACAAGCACCGCGATGGTAGACGCACACCGCGGACCCTGCGTGTTTGTCTTTGGGAATCTGCCGGATCAGCGAGGACGCCACATCCGCGTAGTCCGGTTGGATGTTTCCTTCGAGCATACTTTTCATCGTTGCGGGAAAACATCATTCTAGTGAAATTGCCATCGGGCAGCAGGCCTTTATCCGTAGTGCTGTTTGTCCATAGAATGAATACAACACTGCTGACAGTATTCTTCTCACGGGGCTACGAGCTTTTCAGCAACGTAATTTAATTTGAGTTTGCGACGAAAGAATGACTATCAACTGGCGAAGCTACGAAAACGAGGGCCTCTGGGACGAGCTGATTACCCCCAGCGGGCGTGCGCGTAACGGTGCCGGCAAACTCTGCCGAACACTCGCGCGGCTGAGCGACTCAGAGCTCGCCGCCCGCAAGACCGCCGCGGAACTGGCAATCCGCACCATGGGTATCACCTTTACCGTGTACACAGGAGAAGGGTCCGGGGCGATTGACCGTGAATGGCCATTCGACATTGTCCCCAGACTGATCCTCAAGCGGGAGTGGGACCGCATATCCAGTGGACTTGTACAGCGCGTCACTGCACTCAACAAATTCATCAATGACGTCTATCACGAACAGAAAGTTTTCTCCGACGACGTTCTACCACGGGAATACATAGAAGGATCAAAGGAATTTCGCACCGAATGCCTCGGGATCGAGCCGCCACACAAAGTGTGGTCACACGTGTGTGGCTCCGACCTCGTCCGCGACAACGATGGCAGGATGTACGTCCTCGAGGACAATCTGCGGGTGCCCTCCGGCGTTTCTTACATGCTGGAAAATCGTGAAGTCATGAAGCGCGTCTTCCCGGAGCTCTTCGAAGAAATCGTCATCCATCCAGTCGATGACTATCCAGCACAACTGGCCGCCTGTCTGCGGTCACTGACCCCCGTGAAATCACCCCAGATCGCCGTGCTCACGCCTGGCATCTATAACTCCGCGTATTTCGAGCACGCCTATCTTGCAAACGCCATGGCGGCGCAACTGGTAGAAGGCTCGGATCTGGCAGTTGGCAACGATGACAAGGTCTATATGCGCACGATCGACGGCCTCGTGCAGGTGGATGTCATCTACCGGCGAATCGATGACCTGTTCCTCGACCCGGAAGTGTTCAACACCGGCTCCGTTCTCGGCGTGCCTGGACTCATGCGAGCCTGGCGTGCCGGGAATGTCGCGCTTGCCAACGCACCTGGCTGCGGTGTGGCCGATGATAAAGTGATCTATACGTACGTTCCGGATCTCATCCGCTACTACCTGAACGAAGAACCGATACTGCCGAACGTGCCATCTTATCGTTGCGTCGAGAAAGACCAGCGTGACTACGTGCTGGACAATCTGGACAAACTCGTCGTCAAACCGGCCAATGAATCCGGCGGCTACGGGATGCTGATCGGCCCCAAAGCGACACGCGCGGAGCGTGCGAAATTCGCGCGTCAGATTCGAGCAAATCCCCGCAACTACATGGCGCAACCCATGCTGACGCTGTCCACCGCACCCGCAATTATCGGCGAACATGCCGAAGCCCGGCATCTTGATCTCAGGCCATTCATACTCTCCGGTGCAAAGTCTTACGTCACGACGGGCGGTCTGACGCGAGTAGCCATGCGCAAAGGTTCGATCGTCGTCAACTCGTCGCAGGGTGGTGGCAGCAAGGACACCTGGGTAGTGGATCTGGACGCATGAATCGGACACTCTCCAGCACGGCGACACGCAGCTACTGGCTCGGCCGTTATCTCGAGCGTGCCGAAAGCACAGCCCGCCTGGTCATGGTTAACGGTCGATTGCTCTACGATCTGCCCAGACGAATGCCGCTGGGCTGGCAGCCACTTGTTGACATCACCGGCGGCCCTGAACTGTTCGCTGAACTCTACGATGAATCCAGTGAAAAGAACGTCACCCGATTTCTCATCAACGACGTGCACAACCCGGCATCTCTGTTCAACTCGCTGAACTGGACGCGGGAAAATGTGCGCACTCTGCGCGGAATAATCCCGCGCCAGGCGATCGAATACGTCAACGAGCTCCATCTGTTTGCAAGGGAGTATCTATCTGAACCGCTGTCGCGAACACGCCGCGTGCAGGGACTGTCGAAGATCCTGGAATTTGTCCAGCGCATCGATGGCTTCATGTCGGCAAACATGCTGCACGATGCTCACTGGACTTTTCTGCGGCTCGGCAATTTCATCGAGCGCGCGGACATGACCAGTAGAATCATAGAAGCGGGCTGTGACAACATGTTCGAAGCCGTATCCGAACTCGAGCCCTTCCGCGATATACAGTGGCGCAGCGTATTACTTTCGTTAGACGCCACACAGAGTTACAACACCGTCGTCCAGTCACCGGTCAGTTCCGAGGCAGTGCTTGAGTTCCTCATCTGCAATGAATCGCTCCCCCGCTCACTGGCATACTCTCTCAATTCACTGCGTAACGGATTGCGCGATCTGCCACGACATGAAAAAATTCTGCGCTCGGTCAATAGATTGCGCAGAACAATCAACCAGACCGACGTTGGTACTCTAGAAGGTGCTGGCCTGCGGGAGTTCCTGGATGACTTCCAGCTGCAGCTTGCGCAGATCAACCAGACAATCGCCGACGTTTACTTCGAATTCAAGCCCCGGCGCAGAGCAACCCGCAACTGACAGCAGGCCTACTCTCACTAATCGCAGCCAGGCAGCTTGCAGCCACGAATCAAAACAGAGGACTCGCAACGCATGATCAGAATCCACGGAATGTCCCGCAGCAACTACACCAATCTCATCAAGGCCTGTTTTCTGGAAAAAGGTATCGAGCACGAAGAGGTCAAGGTATTCCCGAATCAGGAGGACGACTACCTTGCGAAAAGCCCAATGGGGAAGGTTCCGTGTATAGAAACGCAAGCCGGCTTCATTTCTGAAACTTTCGCCATTGCAGATTACCTGGATCACATCAATCCTGATAATCCGCTGCTGCCAACAGATGCGTTTGCCCGTGCGAAGGCGATTGAGCTGATTCGCCACCTGGAACTCGACGTGGAGCTCGTAGCACGTCGCTGTCTGATGGAAGCGGTGTTCGGCAAACCCGTCAGCGAGGAAGTCAAGGCTGCCACCGAGAAGGACCTCGCAAAGGGAATGCAGGCTTTCAGCAGGCTCGTGGTCTGCGAACCTTACGCGGCGGGTGCCGAGTTCGGCCTTGCCGACCTCTACGTGTACTTCACCTTCGGTCTCGCATCCCTAATCACCGAGAAAATGTTCGAACGGGATATTCTGGCCGATCTGCCGAACGTAAAATCGCTCATCACCAGACTTGCCGAACGGGACTCGATCCGCACGATCGAAACGGCCAACGCCGCCTGAATCATCACCGAACCACCTTCAAATAACCGGAGTGGAGCGCGAATTGATGACCCTGAAACAAATTGCCCGCATGACATGCATATTCACTGTGTGTGCATCTGTCGCACTCGAGGCGGACTTCGCCATTGCAGCGAATATGAAAGTATCCCGACCGGAATCGGTTGGCATGTCCAGCGAGCGGCTGGCACGGATTGCACCCGCGATGCAGCGTTACA
>CBDUDJ010000339.1:0-3662 GCA_965365885.1 uncultured Gammaproteobacteria bacterium | reverse complement strand
CGTCGAGCGCCCGGATCGGCACTATCTCCGGGTGGCCCGGATCATCGCAGCCGTGGTGTCGGTAGTCATGGGATGTGGCGCATTGCTGCTGTTGGCCACGGAAACCAAAACCCTGCAGGATACAGCGACGATCCTCGTGTCATTGCTCGCAGGCGGTCTCCTCAGTATTTACCTGATCGGCTTCTTCTCTGCACGTGGGGATGCGCGCCACATACTGTGTGGAATTGCCGGTACGATGTTGTTCACAGGGTGGACGGTTCTCAGTGCCAGAGCACTCGTGCCGGAGGCCTTCAGCTTTCCATTCGATCTTTACTATGCCGGGTTTCTGGGCAACGTAGTCATGTTTCTCGTGGCCTATGGCTTGAGTTTTTTCTGGCTGACATCGGCGACGGAGAAGTAGCGGCAGATGCGTTTGATGTATCTGATTTTCGCCCTGGTTCTGGCGATGCTGGGCATGTTGGTATGGATCATGCTGTTGCCGGAACCGGCGATGTCCACAGGTGGCCCTCACCCCGATCTCGTGCAGATGAACGTGGGCGGGGATGGCCTTGCGAGACTCGGCGATGCGGCGGCCATCCTGTTCTGGCTGCAGGTAACCGCACAGTTCTTCATGGTTCTGCTCATCGTACTCAGTGTGAATGAAGCCAAACGTACGGCGCTTTTCTGGAGTGCGATCGGTGCGATCCTGCTGCTTTCGCTCGGTGTCTGGACAGCCCTCTACCTGAGCTATCTCGGCTATCTCGCTACGGCTGAAACGGGTTACCTGTTCGGCTTTCCAACTGCGACGAGCGTCATGCTGTTTGGTATCTGGGGAACCGGAGCCACTCTGTGTCTGCTTTACGTTGCAGGTTTCAGACGTTTCATCTTTTCAGAAGAAGACGAAGCTGCCTTTGAGGACCTGTTGGCGGCGGCGCATACGGCAGAGAATCCCGACGACAGGCTGCCTGTCACGACTGAAGATCCATGATGGAAGCATTCAGATCGGAAATCACACTCGGGATGGTTACGGCTTACATGGTCTTCTGCGTTGTCGTCGGCATCTGGGCGATGCGCAGAACGCATAACAGCAGCGATTTCTTCGTCGCCGGACGCCACCTCGGCCCGTTTGTCGTGGCACTTGCTGTTTTCTCCAGTACCTTGAGCGGGTTTGGATTTGTAGGCGGGCCCGGGCTCGTCTATTCCAGTGGCATGAGTTCCATGTGGATGGTTGTCGTTTCCTCGTTCGGTTACGCAATCGGCTTTTTCCTGATCGCCAAACGGATTCGTATGATTGCGGGGGTGCGTAACTCACTGTCGTTGCCGGATGTGGTCGTGGCGCGCTATGACAGCCAATGGGTGGGCGGTCTCACCGCGGTGACCATCCTTCTGGGTGTGATGGGTTATCTCGCAACGCAGATTCTCGCAATGGCGCTGGTGCTGCAGTCCATTTTGAGTGCAACCGAAATGTTTGCGGACATCTCTCTGGTGACATGCGTCGTCTGGTCGCTTGGAGTGTTGATTTTCTACAGCGCGACCGGCGGTATCGTTGCCTCCGTTTACACCGATGTCGTGCAGGGTTCCATTATGGCGCTCGCCGGTCTGCTCATCCTGGTTACGGCTTCCAGCGTGTTCGACGGTGGCTTGCCGCAAGCCGTGAACACGATTCTGGCGGATGATGGTGAAGCCGCGATGCCCTTCGGCACCCTGGGTGTTGTCACAGCGCTCGGCTGGGCCTTTGTCTTTGGCGTTGGCCTGGCCGGTCAGCCGCATCTGATTACCAAGATGATGATGAACCGGAATATCTCGGATAACCGGATCATCTTCCCGGTCTGCCTGATCGGCTATGTGTTAGCTGCGTTGCTGTGGTTTTCCGTGGGAATTGCCATGAGAGCGGCAGCGATTGACGGTGAGATCCTGCCGTTAGCTGCTTCGGATGCTGCAGCCCCGGTGTTCCTGGCCGTATTTTCCCACCCTGTGCTCGCCGGAATTGTGTTTGCAGCTCTGTTTGCCGCAATCATGTCGACGTCAGATGGCTTCTTGAACATCGGCACCGCGGCGTTGATTCACGATCTCCCCAAAGCTATTCGTGGCAGAAGCATCGACCGGGAGTTGTTCTGGGCGCGAGTCGTCACTGTTGCGATCACGCTGGTCGCCGCTGCTTTCGCGCTGTACTCCTACTATGGCAATGGCAGGTTGGTGGCGTTGCTGGGGGCGTTTGGCTGGGGAACGTTTGCTGCGGCGATTGTGCCCGTGGTGGTATTCGGACTCAACTGGAAGAAAGCGACGGCACCCGCCGCAATCGTTGCGATCGTTGTCAGCCTCCTGGTCAATTTTGGTATCGAAATATTTTCTATCCAACTGCCTTTCGGCGTGAGTGGTCCCTATCTGGCCATCATCGTATCACTTGCGCTTTTCATGCTTGTGTCCTTCGTGAGTAAGCAGCCGAAACTCGCGAAAGACATAGAACGAATCCTCGAGCTATAAAATGGAGCGCAAAGATCATATCGATGTGTTTGGCGCCAGCGTGCTCATCTCATTCAGCGTGTTGCTCGGTCTCAATCAGGCACTGGTCAAGCTGGTGAACGTCGGATTCGCGCCCGTGTTTCAAGCCGGACTTCGTTCGGCCTGTGCGTTTCTCCCTGTACTTGTATTTGCCTGGATTGCCCGTCGCCGGCTGTCGGTAACGGATGGCACGTTGGGCCCGGGTATTGTGAACGGATTACTTTTTTCAGGCGAATTCTGCCTGCTGTTTCAGGCGCTCGACTACACCACCGTAGCCCGGGTTTCGTTGTTCTTTTACACGATGCCATTCTGGGTGGCTGTCGGCGCACATTTTCTGATACCCGGAGAACAGCTTACCCGGGCCCGAGTCCTGGGACTTGCAATCGCGCTGGCAGGTGTAACGCTTGCGTTGACTGGTGATACCCGAAGTGCTGGTAACGCTACGGCCAACATGATGTGGCTTGGAGATCTGCTGGCTGTGGGAGGTGGCGTATTCTGGGCTTGCATTGCGCTGCTGACACGTACCACCAAGCTATCGAGTGCATCGCCTGAAATGAATCTTCTCTATCAATTAGCTGTGTCGGCAGTTGTGTTACTGACGTTGGCACCGTTGTTCGGAGAGCCGATTCGGGAACTGACTCCGGCGATTCTCGGTATATTCACATTTCAGTTTCTCGTGGTAGTCGCTTTCGGTTTTGTCATCTGGTTCTGGCTACTGGTGATATACCCTGTGTCTGACATGGCATCGTTCGGATTATTGACGCCGGTATTTGGCGTATTTTTTGGCTGGTTGATGTTCGACGACGAGTTGACATTGAGCTTCATAGCGTCGCTCATGATGGTTGGTTCCGGAATATTTCTGATCAACAGCAGACGGGCTTCGAAAACAAGACATACTTCTAATCGATAGTCGCCCTACGTCACGTTGCTGTGATCCTCGACGGTACCCGTTTCAGCTGAATTCTCTGCTGTGAAAAGTTCCTGGTTGGCCCGCCGTAGAAAAACCAGACCTATTGCAGCGTTGAATAGCAGAAAGAAGTTGTGCTGGCTCTATCTGCTGCACAACAACAGCAACCATCTGCTTACTACCCGCCTCCCACTTTCCTGTGTATTCATTATAAGTCATATCTAAATCAGCTACAACTTCATATCTACTTTTTGTTTCCATTTTGTTTACCTCT
>CBDUDJ010000338.1:0-3671 GCA_965365885.1 uncultured Gammaproteobacteria bacterium | reverse complement strand
TGTTGCCCGGTTCGTCCTCGCGCACGATCGCCACCGCATCATGCAAGGTCTCATGCTCGATTAAGGCCGATTCGATCTCGCCTAACTCGATGCGGAAACCGCGCAGCTTCACCTGGTGATCGCTGCGACCCAGGTAATCGATATTGCCATCGGGCAGATATCGCGCCAGGTCACCAGTCTTGTACAACCGGGCGCCTGGCTCAGCGCTGAACGGGTGCGCAATAAAGCGTTCCGTGGTCAATTCCGGACGGTTCAGATAACCTCTGGCCAGGCCCGCACCACCGATATACATTTCTCCCGACACGCCTATGGGAACCGGCTGACGCTGGCGATCCAGAATGTAAATATGAGTATTGCTGATCGGACGCCCGATCGGTACCGTCCGCAACTGACTATGACGATCGCATTGCCATACGATGGCATCGATGGTCGCCTCCGACGGACCATAGAGGTTGCACAATTCTGCCTCGTGGCAGGCAAAGAATCGCTTTTGAAGCTCTGGCAGTAAGACTTCGCCACCGCAAAATACATGGCGTAGAGAATGGCAGCCCTCAATCAAACCCTCGTCCAGAAGCAGTTTCAGCAGAGATGGTACAACCTGAATTCTGGTGATTTGCCGCGTGCTAATGACGTCCGCCAGATAGTGCGGATCCTTGTGGGCTCCCGGTCGGGCCATGACCAGGCAGGCGCCCGCGATCAACGGGGCAAAGAACTCCCAAACCGAGGCATCGAAACTGTATGGGGTTTTCTGCAGAACCTTGTCAGTCGCGGTCAACGGGAAAGCATCCTGCATCCATAACATGTGATTGCAGGCCGCTCGATGCGGGACAGCGACGCCATTGGGTTTACCCGTTGAGCCCGAAGTGTAGATCACATAGGCCAGATTCTCGGGATCGATTTCAACCGCTAAACTGCTGCCGTCGAGTTCCCCAATCAACTCCCAGTCCGTGTCGAGACACACTTTCTTTATCCCGCTACCTGGAAGTTCTTCGCGTAATCGATTCTGTGTTAACAGGACTGATAGTTGGGTATCTTCCAACATGAACGCCAGCCGCTGACGCGGGTACTCCGGATCCAACGGAACATACGCCGCTCCGGCCTTGAGAATGCCCAGCATGCCCACCAGCAATTCCACGGATCGCTCCAGGTACAAACCCACCAGTACATCCGGCCCGACACCTTGCTCCTGCAGATATCGTGCCAGTTGATTGCTGTGCGCATCCAGTTCGGCATAACTCAATGTCTCGCCGGCAGATTCGACCGCCAGGGCGACCGGGTTGCGTTCGACTTGTGCAGCAAACAATTGTTGTAATGTTGTAAGCTGCGAGAATACCTGATCCGTCTGGCTCCACTGCTGGAGCATTAAAGACGTTTCGTCTTTGCCTAACATCGGCAGAAAATCGATCATCTGATCAGGCTCAGCAATAAGAGATTCGAGCAAGTGATGGTAGTGATCCAGCATCCTCTGAATGGTCGGAGCTTCGAAAAGATCCGTGTTATAGACAAAAACAACATCAATGCCGTTACTTGATTCCCAGCAATGACACTCGAGGTCGAAACGCGTTTTCTGCACACCACTACCAACTGATTCGAGCGTCAAGCCCTCCAGCTCGAGCTTATCTATCGGCGCATTTTGCAGCGCGAAAGTCACCTGGAATAGCGGGTTTCGACTCGAGTCGCGTTCAACCTGCAGTGCCTCCACCAGCTTCTCAAACGGAATATCCTGATGTTCGAATGCACTTAGAGCCGTCCCACCTACACGTTTCAAAAAATCGTGAGAGCTGGGATTACCCGAACAGTCCACCCGCATCACTAACATATTGACGAAGAATGCGATTAAATCTTCCAGTTCAGAGCGATTGCGATTGGCGACTGGCGTGCCAATCACAACATCATCCTGACCACTGTAACGGTGCATCAACACCGCGAAGCTCCCCAGCAAGGTCATGAACAAGGTCACGCCGGCCTGCTTGCTCAAACGTACTAGTTGCTGACTCAACTCAGCATCCAGTCTCAGTACTTCACGTGAGCCGTTATGCGTCTGGATTGGCGGCCGGAAATGGTCGGTGGGCAAATTCAGCGTCTCCAGTCCTTCGAGTTTTTGTTGCCAGTAACCCAGTTGGATTTCCAGTTGCTCGCCGCTCAACCACTCGCGCTGCCAGACGGCAAAGTCAACATACTCGATCGGCAATTCGGCCAGCACCGGCTGCTCACCTTGACTAAATGCTGCATAACAGCTGCCAATTTCTCTGAACAACACACCCACCGACCACCCATCGGAGATAATATGATGCATGGTAAACAGCAAAACATGGCTTTGTTCGGAACAACGAAGCAGCCTGGCTCTGACAAGGCAGTCTTGCGCCAGATCGAAAGACTGCAAAGCTTCCTGCCTTATTCGATGCTCTAACTCCGAGTCCCTGGCCTCGGCCTGCATGGAACTGAAATCTTCCTCCATGAGCTCAAATCTCGAGACTTCATCTATCACTTGAATCGGGCTTCCCTGACGTAACGTAAATCGTGTACGCAAGCCCTGGTGGCGGCCAATTATCGTATCCAGGCTTTTTAACAATGACGACACCTGTAAATTCCCATGCAAATGGATTGCCATCGGCATGTTGTAAGAAACATTGCCAGGCTCCAGCTGATCGAGAAACCACAGGCGCTCCTGGGCGAACGATAATGGGTAATCTTGTCTTGGTTGTAAGTGCTTCATCGGTGGAGCAGACAATGTGGTAGCACGCTTTGCCGAACTCAGCGCATTGATAATTGCAGCTTTATTGCCAGACAGCAGATCGCGTAATTCAGTATCAAGCACACCTTTCGGAGCGATTACACGGAGTTCATCCCCCTCCAGGAATATTTTCACATTAGCGTCGCGCAGCTGGCCTAGCAACTCATCTACTTTCACAACCTGAACTCCTCATGTTCCCCTAATTCTTCTTCTGATTCTTCTTCGGTTGAAGGCTGGCTAGCCCAACGGATTAACTCTATTTTATACGCCAACTCGGCCACCGTCGGATAAGCGAACAACTCCGATAACGGTAACTCGATTTCCAGTGCCACGCGTATACGACTCACCACCTGAGTCGCCATCAGCGAATGCCCGCCCAGATCAAAAAAGTTATCGTGGATACCCACCCGTTCGAGCTTGAGCACTTCCGCCCAGATCTGCGCCAGCTGTGCCTCCAGCTCACTGCGCGGTGGCGTATACTCCGCGCCTAAACTCGCCCGCACATCACCCGGCACCGGTAACGCTTTGCGCGCCACCTTGCCATTCGGGTTCAGCGGTAACGCATCCAGCACCACATAAACCGAGGGCATCATGTAGTCCGGTAAATGCTGTCGCAGATCCTCGCGCAAGCGCGGAATCAGTTCATGCCCCAGCCGTCCCTTCAGCGGATTACTGCCATAGGCACTCCACGCCCGCTCCGGTACTAGCTGCTGCTGCGGCCAGAATATCTGTCCCGCACAGGCCTCTCGGCAGTCTCGACGGAACAGGGCATCCATGCGTCCATCCGTTCCCGCACCGCTATAACTCAGTTCCAGCTGATAATCCGCTGCCTCCGCCAAACGCCATAAATCATCCGGTTCGACAGGCACTTGCATCTTGGACTCGGCAACCTGTCTGAGCTCACCC
Source organism: uncultured Gammaproteobacteria bacterium (assembly GCA_965365885.1). Classification (GTDB taxonomy): domain Bacteria; phylum Pseudomonadota; class Gammaproteobacteria; order Pseudomonadales; family Azotimanducaceae; genus SZUA-309. The sequence goes on along the minus strand of CBDUDJ010000338.1, from coordinate 31 downwards.
ACCGACAGCGAACTGCCCTCGCCCTGCAGTT
>CBDUDJ010000337.1:0-3675 GCA_965365885.1 uncultured Gammaproteobacteria bacterium | reverse complement strand
CAGCTTATGACCGATTGCCAGCACAGATTGCTCAGCCGTTGAACTACACCTGGGCAATCATGCTGGCGATTCTGGCGGTGCCCGTGCTCAAGCAACGCCTGAGCGGCAGGACGGCCGCCGGGATCACCCTGAGTTACCTTGGCGTGGTCGTGCTGCTGACACAGGGTGAGATTGATCGCATACCCGAACTTGATTGGACGGGCGTGGCGCTGGCGCTCGCAAGCACAGTACTCTGGGCATTCTACTGGTTGTTCAACACCCGCTCGAGGACTCCGCCGGAGGCGTTGCTGGCGACCAGTTTCCTGATCGCCACTCCAGTTCTCGCTATCGTCTGCGCCGTCGGCCCAGGCTGGCCGCCGCTGAGCTCACATACCCTTTTTTACGGTGCCTGGGTGGGTCTCATCGAGATGGGAATCACCTTTCTGTTGTGGCAACAGGCGCTACGACTGACCAGCCATGCTGCGCGGCTGGGACAGCTCATATTTCTTTCGCCGTTTCTTTCCCTGTTAATGATCGGCGCGGTACTCGGTGAAACCATTCATCTGACATCCTGGCTGGGTCTGTCGATCATCGTCCTCGGGTTGTTGGCCACCGGTCGTCCCGAGACTGCGCCAGCCAGATAAATCCGCTGCGAATCAGAGACTGCTGCGCCACTGGGCCAGCGCTTCGCCAATCTCGTCGGGTGAATCTTCCTGCACGAAGTGATTGCCCTTGACCGTTAGTTCCGTCTGATTGGGCCATGTGCGACAGAAATCCCGCATGGATCCGGTGAGAATGGCACCGGGCTCAGCGTTGACGAACAGTTTCGGGACATCGCTGCTGCTCAACCAGTCGCCGTAGGCAGAGACTATTGCCACCACATCGGCCGGTTCTCCGCCCAGCGGAATTTGTCTCGGCCAGGTGAGCGTGGGCCGGCGATCTTCACCGGCCTGAGTAAACGGTCGCCGGTACACGGCCATTTCCTCTTCGCTGAGCGTTCGCACGATGGAACCCGGAAGCACGTTTTCGACGAAGACATTATTCTCCAGGATCATCTCTTCACCGGCTGGTGAGCGAAAGCCCTCAAATATGCCGCGTGCGGCCTCAGGCCACTCGTCCCATGCCATCGGCTGGACGATGGCTTCCATGTAGCAGATGCCCTTCACCTGCTCAGGATGACGATGCGCCCAGTCGAAACCCAGCGCCGAACCCCAGTCGTGTATCACCAATGTCACGTTGTCGTTCACACCAAGTGCTTCGAGTGCAGCATCGAAATACTCGCGATGTTCAACGAACGTATAACGCTCCGGCCCGGAATCTTCGAGCTTCTCTGAATCTCCCATGCCGATCAGATCGATGGCGATGCAACGCCCCTGCCCGGACAGATGCGGCATGATGTTGCGCCATAGATAGGAGGAAGTGGGATTGCCGTGCTGAAAGATGATGGGATCACCTTCGCCCATTTCCACGTAGCTCATCTGCTTGCCGAGTACTTCGATCGTTTGCTTGGTGTGTTCAGTAGCACTGATCATGATTTTCTTGACTCCTTTGAATTCGGGTTTACGCCTATTGAGGAAAGCAGACATCCCTGCTAGTCGGGACTTTTTACCGCATCCCAGGCGGCGTCCGCAAACAGCTTTTTAACCTGCCGTGGCGAATTGGTGTGATCGCCCGACAGCCAGCGGCGGACATACTCCTGAATGGGACCGCTGATAAGCGGCACATAAGCGTCTATCGGCAGGACGCGCATTTCACCGCGCTCGAGAAATGGCGCAAACCAGGTGAAGACTGCGGTGATGTATGCGCGGTGGATCTGTTTCAAACGGACCTTTGCAGCCGGGGAAAAATCGATATCGCGTGAATGCAGATACCGCGCAAGCTGCTGATTGCGGGTAGACCACTCGCAGTAGTAGTCGACTACCGCATGAACGCTTTCCGCGGCGTTGTCACAGCTACGGATTTTTCGCATCATTCCCTGATTCAGTTTCTGAATGCCGTCGAGAAAGAGCGCTTCTGCAACACCTTCTTTGCTGCCGAAATGATGATAGATACTGCCGATACTGCAATCTGCTTTGCGGCGGATGTCATGCACAGTGGTGCCTTCGATACCAAGTTCCGCAAAGCAACTCAGCGCCGCCTGCAGGACGCTTGCCTTACGCGCCCGAGTCGCAGCACTGCGCTGCACCCCACCGGACCGCTGGCCGACGGTGGTCTTCGTATCTGGGATGGATTGCGTCATGCCGCACATTCTAACTAGAATTTCGTTCTAGTAAAACGTTCTATTTTTGGGTAAGCTCCCGCTCCTTCGAACGATAGACAGAGAAAACCCGCAATGGACATCGATCTGAGCACCGAAGACCTCGAATTCCGCGCCGATGTGCAGGCATTCTTCGCAGAAAACGCCTACCAGATGGGCTCCGACTACAATCAGTGGCGCCTGGACTGGTTCGCCAAAGCTGCCGAGAAAGGCGGTTGGGACGTCCCGAAGTGGCCGAAAGAATTCGGTGGCCCGGGCTGGACCCCCACTCAGCACTACATCTGGGAGCAGGAGACTGCCGTTGCCAATCTGCCCTGGGACATGCCTTTCGGCATCAGCATGCTTGCACCGGTACTGATGGCCCATGGCAATGCAGAACAACAGGAGCGATTCCTGCCTGATATTCGCGCGCGCAAGGTCAACTGGTGCCAGGGCTATTCGGAGCCAGGCGCAGGATCGGATCTGGCCGCGCTGAAAACCAAAGCCGAACTCACCGAAGACGGCGAACACTACATCGTCAACGGCACCAAGATCTGGACCACGATGGCGCACATCGCGGACTGGATCTTCTGTCTGACACGAACGGATGATTCGGACATCCGGCAAAAAGGCATTACGTTTCTGCTGTTTCCGATGAAGCAGGACGGTGTGGAAGTGAAACCCATCATCACCCTTGGTGGTGCCCACAGTGTCAACACGGTTTTTCTGACCGACGTCAAAGTTCCTGTCGTAAACAGAATCGGTGAAGAAGGTGCAGGCTGGACATACGCCAAAGGCCTTTTGCAGCACGAAAGAACCGGCCTGGCTGGCATTTCCCGCTCGATCGTTGCACTTGAGAATCTCAAAGAACAAGCAGCCAGCGTCAAGCGGGGCAACGGCAGCCTCATGGATGACGCCGGATTCGCCGGCAAAGTTGCAGAACTCGAAGTAGATCTGATGGCCAGCGAATTCACAGAGCTACGAAGCCTGGCCGCAGCATCCGCTGGCGCCGCACCGGGTCCTGAGTCTTCTATTCTGAAGCTGAAGGGTACTGAAATTCAGCAGCGGATCGCGAAGCTGACGGTCGAGGCAGGCGGCGTTTACTCGGCAGCCTGGGGCGCGAAATCGGCCGGGCCGGAGTTTGCCAAAGGTGCTATGGGCAGCTACCTGTCAAGCCGTGCCTACACTATCTACGGCGGCGCCAGCGAGGTGCAAAAAGACGTGATCGCGAAAAACGTGCTCGGTATCAAGAGGTCAAAATCATGAACTTCGAACTCAGTGATGAGCAGCAACTGCTGCAGGACAGTGTCGCGCGTTTCGTCCAGGACAACTACGAACTGGAAAACCGTATCAAGCTCGTGGCCACCAGCCAGGGCTTCAGTTCCGAGCTGTGGGCGACCATAGCAGAACTCGGTTGGCTCGCTCTGCCATTCGATGAAGCCGACGGCGGCTTCGGCGGC
>CBDUDJ010000336.1:0-3677 GCA_965365885.1 uncultured Gammaproteobacteria bacterium | reverse complement strand
CAACAGGTTGATGACAATATCCTTGCGGAAATTTTTCAACGACATCGCAGCGCCGGATTTTGCAGGTAACGGATTCGAATTCGGCAAGGTAACGGCGCAGAGCGGCCTTCTTGCCGTACGCTCGGTGGAACGTGCAACTCAGTTCTGCATGGAAGGCGTGGTCGAGGCGATGGTGACCTGTCCGATTAACAAGGAGGCCATACATGCTGCTGGATTCGTCGATGACATCGGCCATCAGGAAATTCTGGCACGACTGACCGGTGCGCGGTCAACGGCAACCATGCTGATGACACCCGGCTTGCGTGTCGTGCATCTATCTACTCACAAATCGCTCATCGAGGCTGCCCGCTACGTCACCCGGGATAATCTGCTCGAAAAGCTCACGCTTACCAGTCAAACACTCGAACGCTGGGGGCTACCGCAGGCAAGAATAGCGGTTGCGGCACTCAATCCGCACGGTGGTGAAGGCGGTCTGCTTGGTCGCGAGGAGATCGAAGAAATCGCACCAGCAATAGCCGCTGCAACAGCCGAAGGCTTGAATGTAACCGGACCGATCCCGGCGGACTCCATCTTCACTCGAGCCATCGCCGGTGAGTTCGACGTCGTGCTGGCGCTCTACCATGATCAGGGTCACATCGCCATCAAGGTGCATGATTTCCACGCGAGCACGACCGCGACACTGGGAATCCCGTTCATACGAACATCGGTGGATCATGGCACGGCGTTCGACATAGCGGGTCAGGGCGTTGCGGACGAACGCGGTTTGCGCGCCGCCATCGCGGCAGCACGAGCGCTCGTGACGGGTCAGCTTGCGCGGCTCTAGGCGGCTGGTGCAAACTGCACCGCTCGAATATTCAGACAACCATTGAGGGGGATGCAATGAAGGCAGCGGTTTTCCGTGAAGTGAACACACCAATGGAAGTCGAAGAGATCGATGTCTCCAAACCAGGCCCTCGTGAAGTGCTCATACGCACCGCAGCCGCTGGGGTCTGCCATAGCGATCTGCATTTTTTCAATGGCACGTATCCCGGCCAGATGCCCATGGTGCTCGGCCATGAGAGCGCAGGGATCGTTGAACAGGTTGGTGACGACGTTCATTACGTGCAGCCTGGCGACCATGTCATCACCTGCCTTTCGGTTTTCTGCGGTCATTGTGAGTACTGTCTCACCGGTCACATGTCACTGTGCCAGGAACCGGAGACGCGGCGCGATCGCGAGCAGGAGCCACGTATTTCGCAAAGTGGCGACGCAGTTCAACAGTTTGCGAACCTCGGCTCCTTTGCCGAGTACATGCTTGTGCACGAGCATGCAGTCGCGAAAATTCGCGAAGACATGCCGCTGGATCGGGCGGCGTTGATCGGCTGTGGCGTCACAACCGGCGTTGGCGCTGTCATTCATACTGCCAAGGTTGAACCAGGCTCGACGGTCGCCGTGATCGGCTGCGGTGGTGTGGGTTTATCGTGTATCAACGGTGCCGCAATTGCCGGTGCGAGCCGGATAATCGCCGTCGATATGGTCCCATCAAAGCTGGACCTCGCGCGAAAATTCGGTGCCACGGATGTCGTTAATGGTGGTGAGGGCGATCCGATTGCGGCGGTGAAGGAGATTTCCGGCGGCGGCGTGCACTATTCGTTCGAGGCAATCGGCCTCAAGGTTACCGCGGAACAGTCGTTCAATATGCTGCGCAACGGCGGCACCGCAACGATCATCGGCATGATTCCACCCGGGGACATGGTTTCGCTGCATGGCCCGGACTTTCTGTTCGAAAAGAAAATCCAGGGTTCGTTCATGGGCTCGAACCGGTTCCGGGTCGATATGCCACGCTTCGTCGAACTCTACATGCAGGGCAGGCTGCATCTCGATGACATGGTATCGGGCCACATCAAGTTGAGCGACATCAACGACGCCATGGCGCAGCTGGAAACCGGCGAAATTGCGCGCAACGTCATCATGTTTGATTGAGCCATGCGCTGGCTGACTTTTGCGCATGAGAACCGGGAGAGCTTCGGTTACATAACGGCCGACGGGCAGGGCATCGTGGATGTCGGCACACGAGGTGATTACGCTGATCTCAAAGCAGTAATCGCTGCAGACGCGCTGGCCGAGACAGCTCGATCGCTGGGAGATGCAGCGGACGTTGCGCTCAGTGAGATCGAGTACCTGCCGACCATTACCAACCCAAGCAAAATTCTGTGTGTCGGCCTTAATTACAAAGCCCATCAGGAAGAAACCGGTCGCGGTGGCGAAGGCTTCCCGACGATCTTCGTGCGCTTTGCCAACGCACAGATGGGTCACGAGCAACCAATGATCCGGCCTTTAGAGTCGCAGACGCTCGATTTCGAGGGTGAAATTGCGCTGATCATTGGCCGGCCGGGGCGTCGGATCAGCCAGCAGGATGCTCTCTCTCACGTCGCGGGGTTCGGCATCTACAACGATGGCAGCGTGCGTGAGTACCAGCGCCAGACCTCTCAGTTCACCCCGGGGAAAAACTTCAATGCAACCGGTGGCTTTGGCCCGTGGCTGATGACGCCGGATGAAATCGGTGATCTTGATGAGCTGGAAATCACGACCCGCCTCAACGGTGAGGTGATGCAGAACGCGAAAGCCAGCCTGCTCGTCCACGGGTTTGCAGAACTGATTGAATACTGCTCGACGTTCACTGAACTGATAGCGGGTGATGTCATCGTTACCGGCACTCCTGGCGGCGTAGGTGCCGCGCGCAAGCCACCGGTCTTCATGGATGAAGGAGACGTCATCGAGGTCGAGGTCAAACCGATAGGGATCCTGCGCAACACGGTCGTGGTCGGCTAATCCAGCCGTGAAGTTCGGCATCGGACAAAGCGTTCCTCGCAAAGAAGACCCCCGGCTTGTCACCGGCGGCGGCGCCTTCACCGACGACATCAACCTGCCCGGCCAGCTCTATATGGCAGTCACGCGCTCACCTTACGCGCACGGCGTGATTACAGAAATTGACCTCAGCGCAGCGCGCGATGCAGCCGGAGTGGTGGCCGTGTACACAGCGGCCGATTTAATCGAACTGGGTGGCCTGCCGTGCCGTGCAGTGCTCAAGGACCGCAACGACGAACCCTGTTTCATCCCGCATCGCCCAATCCTCGCCGAAGACCGGATCTGTTTCGTCGGCCAGGCGGTGGTCGCGGTTGTCGCCAATTCGCGGCAGCAGGCGCGCGATGCAGCGGAGCTCGTCGAGTTGACCGTTGAGGATTTACCGGCAGTGGTCGATCTGCGGGAAGCCGGCAGTCCGGATGCACAGGTGCTGCACGAGGCGCACGGTTCCAATCTCTCCATCCACTATGAGAACGGCGAAGAGGGCACCTTCGCTGGGGCCCTGGCGGCGGCTGAACATGTCGTCGAAGTTGATCTGGTGAACAATCGGGTTGTCCCAAGCCCGCTCGAACCCCGGGCCTGTGTTGGCAACTACGATGACGGTAAGTTCACGCTCTACAATCCAAGCCAGGGAGCCTACGCGCAGCAGGGCGTGCTGGCCAAAGTGATTTTCAAAGTGCCCCCTGCAGAAGTCAGAGTCATTTCTGGTGATACCGGGGGTGGTTTCGGCGTACGCGGTGAGGTGCATCCCGAAGCTTGCCTGTGTCTCTTCGCGGCACGCGAGCTCGACCGCCCCGTGAAGTGGACGGGTGATCGTTCGGAGATGTTTCTCG
>CBDUDJ010000335.1:0-3679 GCA_965365885.1 uncultured Gammaproteobacteria bacterium | reverse complement strand
CCGCTCGATGTAGTACTGACTGAATATATGGATTGAATCTGCAACCGCCATGGCGATCATGCTCACCGTGAGCGCGTTTGTGATGACATAAAAAGGAACGCCGAAAGCTGCCATAAGACCGAACGTCGTGCCCACGGTTCCAACAACCACCAGATTGGGCAACATCGCGGCACGAAAAGTGAAGAACCCCAGGAACAGCACGATCGTGATGACTACAGCAGCCAGTGGATTGAGTTTCTGTGCATCCGCATCGATATAAGCTGACAGATAACCCGCGATCGCGCCTTCGCCTGCCACGTGCACTCGATCATGTGTACCAAGTGGCGCGTTCCGGGCGATCTCGAGAATCTCAGCATAGGTCGCGTCAGCTTCGAATTCGTCGAGCAACTCGACAACGATCAACGTCGCTGAATGATCGCGGGCAACCAGATTGCCCTGGTACAAGGGAAAATTGGTGACCGCATTCTTGATCCACTGCACACGCTCGCTCGAGTCCGGACTTTCTTCGAAGAAATCTTCGATTTCCATACCATCCTGAGTGCCAACGATGTTCGCCTCTGTCGCGAGGCTCACAACTCTTTCCGGATCAACGTTGGTCAGCTGCTGAACCTGCTGTGTCAACCAGGCCACGAGCAACAGACTGTCTGCGTTGTAAATTCCAGTCGCTGAATCATTGGCCACCGCGATCACAATCGGATCGGCCAGGCCGAAGATTTCCTCTGCCTTTTCCCGATACACGAGCGCCGGTTCGTCCGCATCGATGAACGCATCGGATCGAGTATCCATCACAAGAGACGGCAGGAATCCGCCGGACGCGATCAACAGCAGCGCGCTAAGCGCGATCACGGTCCAGGGTCGGCTTACGACAAAGCGGAAGTAGCGCTCGATCAGGTTTGTATTGGTGCTCATGTTTCTTCCTCTTTACCAGACTGTATCGTCTGTAATAATCAAATTTTTTTCGCTAACGTGAATCCACCTTCAAAACCTGGAGGGCGACCTCCAGGTGATTTTCAATTTCCGGTAGCGGCGTGCCGCTGGCCGCCAGCATCACTAGAACGCGAAACTCCGTTGCCAGGAACTTCGACAAATTGTCGACATCCGAGTCAGGGTCGATCTCCCCTTTCTCGATGGCGGTTTCCAGACAAGACCTAAGCACGTCCGCCTGTTCTGCAAAGAATCCATCCACGATCGAACGTACTTCCGGATCCTGTGAGCCAAGTTCGATTCCGGAATTGCAAAGCAGGCAGCCGCGTTTATTGCTCGAGGTATGCATCACTCGCTTGGATCCCTCGCGGAAATATTCCAATATCTGCGGTAAAGAGGCATCCGGGCGGCGGATCGGCTGCTGGATATCAGCGCGCCGGTCTTTGCCATATTGCTTGAGTGCTGCGATGAACAGCTCCCGTTTGGTACCGAAGGTGCCGTAGAGACCATACTTAGCCACACCTGAGCGTTTCACGACCTCATCGACCGACGCATCGAAATAGCCCTTCTCCCAGAACACGTTGATCGCGGTCTGCAGCGCTGCCTGGGGGTCGAATTCGCGGGGTCTTGCCATAACTTGGTTTCAAACTATGTGGTCTGGAATTATTACAGACTATGCCGTCTGAAATAGGATGTCAACGGTTTTACGGCGCAATTGGCCCTCAGGCCAGCGGTTGAAGATCCTGCAACATTGTCGGAATGAGTTCCGACACCGTCGGATGAATGGCTACCGACCGCGAGATCACCGTGTAGGGCTGACGTGCGTACATGACGGCGAGCAGTTCATGCACCACCTCATCGCCGTTCATACCCAGAATCGATGCACCGAGAATCTCTTCGGTTTCAGCATCGACCAGCACTTTCATGAAGCCGCGCGTGTCGCCAAATTCGCGAGCTCGGCCGACCCGTGACATCGGCCTGGTGCCAATCAACGCAGGGCGCCCGGTTTCCCGCACTTCCCTTTCCGTCATCCCAATTCGACCCAGTGGCGGATCGATGAACAGCCCATAGCAGGTGAGCCGATCAGTGATGCTGCGTGGATCATCGTCCAGCAGATTAGCCGCGACGATCTCGAAATCATGGTAGGTAGTGTGGGTAAACCCACCGCGACCGTTGGCTTCGCCTAACGCCCATATCCCTGCAACCTGTGTGCGCAACTCATCATCGACCGGAATATACCCACGCGCATTCAGCTCGATGCCAGTATTTTCCAGTCCCAGATCATCTGTGTTGGGAATACGACCCATCGCGGCGAGCAGATCACTGCCCTCCTCTTCGCCAGGTGCTTCCTCACAGCTCACACGCACGGCAATGCCTTGTTGCGTTTTTCGCACAGACAAACACTCAGCAGCGACGCGAAATCTGACGCCTTCACCTTCGAGGATTTCTCGAATGGCTACTGCGACATCATCGTCTTCGCGCCCCATCACCTGCGATTTCATTTCTATGACGGTCACTTCACTGCCGAAGCGACGATACATCTGGGCAAATTCGAGACCAATATAGCTACCGCCCATAACGAGAAGGTGTGGCGGAACATAATCCACCTCCATCATCGAGGAATTGGTGAGATAGGGAACATCAGCTGCTTCGAGCCAATCCGGCACGCGCGCCCGGGCACCTACATCCAGAAAAATGCGCTCGGCCGTGTACTGCGTGCCATCTACTGCCACCGTCCGCGGGTCGACGAATCGAGCGTGGCCCTTGATGACATCAACACCCTCCATGCCATCGAGCCAGGCCGTCACCGCCTGTTCCGAAGCACCGGCGATTTCGTCTTTGCGGGCCTTGACCCTCGCCATGTCGACTTTGATGTCACCCGGAATCTCGATGCCAAACCGGCCGGCCTCCCGTGCGTAGTATGCAACCCTGGCGCTACCGACAAGCGATTTGGTCGGGATACAACCAACATTGACGCAGGTTCCACCCATCCGGTGTCTCTCGATCACCGCTACCCGTTGACCCGCCTGTCCCAGTCTTTCGGCAAGCGGCGGCCCCGCCTGCCCGGCACCAATCACAATTGAATCGTATTCCATAACCCTTCCCTTTCAGACATTCAATAATCGACACCAACCACCAGAGCCGCGCTTTAAGCAAAAGCCCGGACCGTCAGTGTGGACCTTACCCCAGCCAACCGCTACAGAGCGCATGCGCTTGTCTTACCTGGCGATCAATAGAGTAGAATTGCTACTGTTGATAACCGGGGTGTCTGATATGAATGCGCAATTTTCCGCGAAGCGTATCTCGAGTACGTTTTTGAGTCTGGTCTTGACCACAGTGTCAGTAGTTGCTGCGGCTGAAAATTTCGATGCTGCGAGGGAACCCTTTGAGCGCGCCGCGGCGAGCGCTGCGTTCTTCGACAAGAGTTATGGTTACGCGCTGTTCCCGACGATCGGCAAGGGTGGATTTGGCGTCGGTGGTGCGCGGGGCTCTGGCCGCGTCTACGTGGGCGGCAGGCCCACGGGTGATGTGACCATGACGCAAGTCACCGTCGGCTTTCAGATCGGTGGCCAGGCGTTCACTCAGATCATTTTTTTCGAAGACGAGCGCGCCTTTAAAGAATTTACGGGCGGTCGCTTCGAGTTCAGTGCCCAGGCTACGGCTGTGGCCATTACTTCCGGCGCCTCGGCCAGCACTTCAACGACCGGCAACACGGCTGGCGCCAGTGGCGGCAAGAGCAACGCCGCTGTAGCGG
>CBDUDJ010000334.1:0-3680 GCA_965365885.1 uncultured Gammaproteobacteria bacterium | reverse complement strand
GATCTGGCGGCTGAGATACCCGGTGCCCGGCTGAAACCGCTGAATGGCGATTGCCACTATCTGATGTTGAATTCAGAGGGCTCCCAATCCAGCGAGTACCTCAGTGCTATCGAAGCGTTTCTGCGTGATGCTTAGCAATGGGGTCAGAGTAAAGGGTCAGAGTAACTTACTCTGACCCTTTACTCTGACCCCATTGCTAGTTCAGTCCCACCCAGGTGCGGGCTCAGCAAACGAGAATGGGTGATCCTCGTCAGCCCGACCACTTTCAAAAATCTCGGCCCAGTTCGGTTTCTCAAAATAGATTTCCAGACGATTGTCTTCAGGATCTGAGAAATAGATTGAACGTTGATTCGTGTGGTCGAGCAACGCCTGCACTTTGACCTGGTTTTCGAGCAGCGTGGCATGAGCCTCGCGCAATGCCGGGTAACTGGTTACCTTGAATGCGATATGCACCAGCGGCGAGCCTTCGCTGGCCGGTTTGGTGCCCATCATTCCCATTGGGAACAGGTCAATGGTGTGGCTGGTACCTTCGAGGTTGAGAAACACGCCGCCATGATCAGGATCGCGCTCGAGAAGTTCGAAGCCGAGCACGTTCTGATAGAAGCGGGCCATCGCGTCGATGTCGCTGGCAGCTATGGCGCAGTGGCCGATCGCGTCGATTTTTACCGGCAAGGCCAATCTCCGCTGTGTGGGCTGACCTTTGTGCCCGGTTCGCCAGCGAAAGGCAACCTGGGAAGAGCGAAAAGTGTAGGAGCAATGGGGTCAGAGTAAAGTGCCAGAGTAACTTACTCTGGCACTTTACTCTGACCCCATCCCTACTACGCGAACGTTGCTACCACGCCGTAGCCGGGTTTTGCGCAGGAGTTGTCGACGTGACGGCCGGTTGCTGATTCACCTGCGAGCGTTTCATCGATGCTGTAGCGTCTTCGCAGGATGTGGGTTGCAGCCGATCGCGGTACTCAGAATGAGACACCACGCCGCCTTCTTTTTCCAACATCAGCGTCAATTCGTCCCGTGCGGCCAGGCTGATCTGCACGTGCTGTGGCGGCACGCTATCGAGCTCAACTCGATAATCACCCACTGGGAGGAACAGTGGTTCAGTGGAACCAAGGACGCCTCTGGCGACCACGGCGTTTTCCCGCAACACGCGAAAACGAGTACCCGTAGTTACTTCGAGGGCCTCTCTGAGTTCTTCAGCGCTGTTGGCGGTGAGAAAGTAGCCACCGGACGCATCAGCGATAGCCTGGAGGCTTTCGGTATCCTGGTCTGCTGTGTTGCCGAGCCCGAATCCGATCAGGTGAATCATGATTCCCTGCTCACGCAGCTCGCGGGCTGCTGCAACAGGATCTCCGCCACAGCTTTCAATGCCATCGGTAACCAACACCAACGCTCGCTCACCTTCGAGCAGGGCGAAATCGCTCGCAGCCTGGTTTATGGCATAGGCGATGGGCGTCTGGCCCAGCGGTCGCAGTTCTGAGACCGCATCGCGAATGGGAGTTCGACTCTGCGTGCCAAATGGCACGAGCAGCTCGGAGTCAGCGCAGTCGTTGTCTGTGCTTGCACTTGCATTGCCGTAAGCGCGTAACGCGAGGTTCAAGTCGTCGGGCAGCCAGGTTGAGGCATCGTGCAGAATTTCCTTTGCGATGACCATCTTCGGTTTGCCGTCGATTTGCCCCCACATGCTTCTCGATGCGTCCACCACAATTTCAACCGCTCGATCGTTGAGCGACAGTGCGGGTCGGCCTTCATTCAAAGCCGCGACTTCTAATGTCGCGCAGCTTGCATCGTTTACCGTCACGGTGATGATGGATTCTTGTGTCTGGTCGTCGAGGCTTGTTGCCAATGCCACGATTCGGTTCTCACCCATCTCCAGCGGTAGCGTGCCTGTGAACGTACCGCCCGTCAGCTGGGCAGGAATCGGTTGCGAACCGTTGACGCTCAGCGTGACGCGATCAACGCCCGTGGTGCGAAGATTCAGAAAAGCCTCGGGCAGCTTTGATGGATCCGTTACCCAGACGAAACTGCCACCTGTTGCCTGTGCGATCTCTTCGAGAAGAAAGCCACCTTTCAGATTCTCACCGAGCAACATCGTTTGAATAGCAATTCCCTGTGCTTGTGCCAGTCGGGTTGCCTCACGCGCCTTCTTCTTGTTCGACATACCGTCCGTAAACAGCACGATCGCTCGCGAAGAATCTGGTCGGCCGTTTTGCTTGAGCTCTTCGAGCGCTGTCACAATACCTGCGGCAAGATCAGTTCCGCCCGATCGTTTCAGATCCTGCAGCGCGCTGACAACGGCGCCACGGTTCGAAGTCAGGGGCTGGGTTAACTTGCTGTTGCCGTTAAAACCAACGACACCAATTTTTGTATCGCTCTTCTGCGAAATACTATTGATAAGGCCGACTGCTGCGGTTGTACGATAGTCGTCCGGATCGGTGCTGCGCAGGCTCGTTGAAGTATCCAGCACCAGCATGATGTCTATGAACCGCACACCGCCAATGGTTGAAGCTACACCTTCCACCTCGAAGGAGATTTCTTCACCCGTCGACTGAAGTTCAGTTGCAGGCGAGTGGATCTCGACTCGTAGCTCTCCGGGGTCCTGTGCTGCCAGGGCTGCGCGCGGTTCCAGTGCGCCTTTGTCCGCGGCCAGTGCGTAGCTGCTGACCAGGACAGAAAGCACGACGATGAGAGAAATTCGCATGGGATGACCTCCTTCGACCAAATTCCCTGTTGACGAATAGGCGCACGCATTGCGAACAGGCGCACGCAATTTGGATCATAGAACGCCAGATGAAGCGGAAAATGGACCTGGTGCGCACTTTGGCGGTGCTATGCGTCGAAAACTCGAACTGGCGCATGGTCCTGGGGTCCAGCGTTACTTCGTGTGCTACCGTTGGAAATAAAGAGTTGTGGTTAAAGAGGTGTTGTTGTGAATAAAGTTTTGCGAATACTGACGGCGCTACCTGGTGTGATGTTCCTCGCCACCAGCGTGCGCTGGCTGATTGATCCGGAAGGAGCTGCCGCGACCATTGGCATGCCGCTACTGGATGGCCTTGCCCGCAGCAGTCAGATCGGTGACCTGGGTGCGTTCTTCCTGGCTGCTGGCAGTATGTTGCTGCTCGGCGTTATCACTCTGCAGCGTGCCTGGTTCTATGGTGCGGCGCTGTTGTTTGGCGGTGCAGCCGTGTTCCGAGTGGTTGCGTGGGCGGCTCAGGACGCCGCGCTCGCAACGCCTATGATTGTGGTGGAGGTGGTGGTAACCCTCCTCGCGCTGGCAACCGCGCTCACCAGCAAGGAGTCGCAACCCTGAGTCCCGCCACCCTCAGCGCATTGCTTGGCCAATGGCCGGTAGCGCGACTGGCTACGATCGGCGACAACGGTAGTCCGCATCTGGTGCCGATCGTCTTCTGCTGCGATGGCGGAGCGCTCTATTCACCGATCGATGGGAAACGCAAGAAGGGAGGTCGGCTGCAACGTGTGCGAGATCTGTCGCATCATTCGACCTTCAGCCTGTTGCTCGGGGCTCGACATCTCGTATTCCACGTGCCGCACCTCGAGCTGCGCCCGCTGGAGGTGGAAGCGGCCCTGCGTGGAGCTTCAGGGGCCCTGGTTGCCTTCGACTGCGCACTCCGGGATGCAGAACGGGGCACGGCGTTGGCTGAGGGGCGCCTGAACGTCTACAC
>CBDUDJ010000333.1:0-3684 GCA_965365885.1 uncultured Gammaproteobacteria bacterium | reverse complement strand
TGGCCGATCAGGCATTGGCCGAGGCGGGCGGGGCGGTGGCAGAGCCACCTTGTCTGGCCAGTTTGAGGCACCGTTCGGGCCGACCGGTCCACCCACAATGTTTACCCTCCCGGTGCTGCGTTACATGAAGGATTTCGGGCTGACCCATGAACAACTCGCCATGGTGGCGGTGGTTCAGCGGGAGTGGGCGGGGCACAATCCGCGCGCTTCGTTCCGGGACCCCATTACGGTGGAGGACGTGCTTGCCTCGCGGATGATTGCCTATCCGTTTCACCTGCTGGAATGCTGCCTGGTAACCGATGGCGGCGGGGCGCTCATACTGACCTCGGCAGACCGGGCGAAGGACTTTCCGCAACCGCCGGTATACGTCATTGGCAGTGGTGAGAGCGTCGAAACACCAATGATCAGCCAGATGGAGGATCTGACCAGTTCCCGGGCGTTCCGGGTTGCAGGCGCCGATGCGATGCGCAGCGCCGGGATCTCCCACAGCGATGTCGATCACATGATGGTCTACGACGCGTTCGCGCATCTGCCGATCTACGGGCTCGAAGACCTCGGCTTCTGCGAACGAGGAGAAGCCGGCGCGTTCATTGCCGAAGGTCATACCCGACCGGGAGGAGCGCTACCGCTGAACACCAACGGTGGTGGCCTGTCGTACATGCACTCGGGTATGTACGGGATGTACGCCCTGCAGGAGAGCGTGCGGCAGCTTCGCGGAGTGGCGCCAGCTCAGGTCGAAGGTGCGGAAGTTTCGCTGTGCCTGGGCGTGGGCGGCATGTTCGGAGCCAGCGGTTGCGTGGTGTTGAGCCGGCACGAGCAGTCACGCGACGGCTGATCTCCAGCGTCCAAAAAGGGGTCAACGAAGGGGGTTCCGAGGTTGGCCTCAACTAGCCGTGCTGTATGAAGTGCGTTTCGCCCTGCCGAGGAGAATTACACTGTATGTTCATACAGCACTGGCTAGTGAGGGCTCCTAGAATAGCCACAACAATTTGCGATTGAAAGAGCCTTCAGGGGGTGTCGGAGCCTCCTCGGGAAAAAACCTCAGCACATCAACGCCTTAAGGTTTTCGAATCCATAGAATCTTCATTTTTCCCTCGGAAATCGTCTCCAGCTGCGGCGCTTTACAATCCCAGAACAAGAAACTGCGTCACAGATTTGCTGTGACGGCGATCACAGGTTAGAACGTAAACAGACATATAACGCCGTTGGACCGTTGGGGACATTTACGGCGAAGCTCATGAGGGAGATGTACATGAGTGGACACAACGAAGCGTTTGCGCGCTTCATCGCTTATTCGAGTTCGTTCGTTTTCTGGGGCTTCGTCAGCCTGATGACGGCAGGTGTCTGGTGGCTACACTAGCGTATCGGAGGACGTATTCGCGGTCTGCCTGGCGGCGCCGTCCCAGTTGGGCTGCAGGAGCCACTTGATGGCCTGACCGTAGTCGTCGAAGACTTCGGTACCCGGCAGGCTGCACGCCAGGCGGTACACGCCCGCGTAGAAATCAGCGCTCATTTCACTGTCCAGCACCACGGCTACCGCAGCGTCGATCTGAGGGCTGTAGGTGGTGACGAGATACTTCACGAACGGCTTGAGCGCGCCGGGCTTCAGATCGAGGTCGATGTTGCGCAGATCCATCAACTGGGGCCAGCGTGGCCGAAACTGCGGATCGACGAGCAAGTCCTTCATCAGTTCGTAGAGATCGATAAGGTTGACCTCGTCGACCAGGTTGAACGAGATGAACTCGTCTTCGGTGTTGATGTGATAAGCCGCTGTCACGACGATTCCAGCACTCGGGTCTGTCGATAGTAGACGATGCTTATCTGGTTTTTTGTGCGTCAGGTACCAGCTGGACGACCTGCTATGCAAGCGAAGCCTGGCGCGGTGTCAGTAGCCCATAGCCAGCGCATGACGCAGTGTCTCCAGCTGCTCTTTCTTTAGCGCAGACTGAACCCGCAGTTCTGAAATCTCCGACCCCAGCTTCCCTTGCGTGCGGGCCAGCGACTTGGTCTCGTTCAGCCAGCGCATGCGGTCAATTTCGCTGGTGTCACTGGCGACCAGCCGGGTTTCAGCCTCGCGCAGATCTCTCTCGATGTTCTCCAGCTGCTTGGATTTGCTGACCATACTGCGTTGCATCCGGGTGATCTCAGCCTGGGCGAGATGCAGTTCCCGGCCAGCGAGATAGGCTTCGTGGAAACCGGGTTCGAGATCGTTCGGACAGACGTTGCGGTAGCTTGAACCGCGTTGACCCTGCTGGAAGCCGTTGTCGGGCGTGCAGTAGCGCACCACGCCTTCCTCCCAGCCAGCCATGTAGGCCATGCGGTTGGGTGTTACACCGTGCTTCATGCAGGCGTTCTGATGCTTCAGCAGGCGGGATGAGTCCTGGCCGTTGACGCCGTCGCTGTAGCCGACCGTCTGCCAGTCGTTGGCCGCGCACTGGCTTTCGCTCAGGGTGGCGCAGCCCGCCAGCAGGGCGATCGCGAGCAGTGCGATAGTCTGCATAACGCTACGGGGTGTGATTGCTGCCGTCTGTTCCATGACAACCTCTCGAGGCTTCTGCGGGTGGGCTGGCGGCGTTACTACCACCGCGTCCGTAGCCTAGGGTGGTTCTCGATTGGGCGAGCGCGACCGGGTCACAGCGCGGGGCGTTGCCCGGCGACCTGGATCACGGCTTGATTGCCAACACGTCACAGCGTGCCTTGGTCAGCACGCGCTCGGCAGAGTTACCGAGCAGGAACCCACGCAAGCCTTTTCGCGAGGTGGTTCCCATTACCAGCAGGTCGGCCTTCAGCTTGACCGCCACCCTGTTCACCGCATGGCCGACTTTGCCGATTGGCAGGTAGACGTGCGAATTTGGGATGCCATATGGCTTGAGCAGGTCGTCGAGGGATTCCCGGGTCTGGGCTCTGGCTTTGGTGCGGGCGGTGCGCGGATTGATCATGTCGAGGTCGGTCAGCACAGGCGATACCGGCAATGCGTATACGCAGTAGATTTCCGCTCCGGGATGGGCCTGGCGAATGGCGTCTGCATAGGCCAGCACGTTGCGGTTGAGACGTTCATGCGCGCGGCTGTGATTGTGCAGGTCGAGGGCGACGAGGATTTTCGGTCGCCGTGGAGCGCGTTTGCGAATACACAACAGAACCGGCGTCGGACAATCTCGGATCAGATTCCAGTCGGTCGGTGTGTGGGTCAGGCTCTGGCTGCGATGGGCGTACTTCAACACCACGTCCATCGGCTTGCTGGCCAATGAGGAGGTGATCCAGGCGGCGATGTCCTTGCTCCAGACCACCTGCTGCGTTGCCTGGCGGGGGTCCCCACCAGCCTCTGCAAGAGCGGCGCTCAGCCAACCCCGGCGCTTGTCGACTTCATTCCGTTTGATCGAGCGGCGCTGCGCGGCCTCGTAGGTGTCGCGTTGGTCATAGCTTGGGTCCCAGGCGAATGCTTTGAGGTGCAGCCTGGCGCCGGTCTGGCGCTGTAGCGCCAGCGCGCGTTGCAGGGCAATCTGTTCGTGCTTCGGTTTGTCGACGACCACCAGGATATTTTCCAGCGCCTTCATTCATGCCTCCGTGTGTGCCATCGCGTCAGTGCTTGGGGCATTGTCGCTCAACCTCCAGCATTGTGTTGGAAATTGTGGCGCAAAGAGAAGCGCAAGCAGCGGATAACTAGCCGCATGGGTAGCGGTGCAA
>CBDUDJ010000332.1:0-3691 GCA_965365885.1 uncultured Gammaproteobacteria bacterium | reverse complement strand
GCATGGCGGGGGCGGTGGAAGAGGCCGCGCACGAGCTGCGTGATGAGGTCGAGTTCGATTTTCTGCTCGGTGGCATCAACACCCACGGCACACAACCGCTGGGGGAATTTGGCGAACGCCACCTGTTGAAGATCTGGCGGGAAGTTCATGCAACAACGGGCCAGAAGTTCGGCTTCAGACTGCCAGATGAAATGGTCTACAACAGCACCTTGCCCTGTATCGCTATCGAAGCGGTTCGGCGGTTCATACAACGTCCACCGTTCGGCTATCTGCATCGATTGCAGCAGTGTCTGTTCGCCGAGGGCCGCAATATCAATGACACCGCGTTGCTCGATGAGATTGCGCGGGATTTCGGCATGCCGAAGGATCAGCTTGGCGTGGAGCTTGCTGATTCCGACTTACAGGCGGCCGTAGCCCAGCAGTTCAACTCATCGCGTCGCTACGGCACCAACGCACTGCCAAATGTGCTGGTGCAGCACGGAGATGACCGCAGCCTGTTGCTTGGTGGCTACGCGGACTGTGAAATGCTCGTGAGGTTGATCAGAGAACGGGTCACGCAGAGCGTTTGAAGACATCGTCCGGCAGAATTGGCAACAACCGCGACTAAAAGAAACTCGCGACTGCCGGCCGAAACCGATCCATGTCCACTAGAAACGAATCGTGACCCTGAATGGATTGCAATCGACAGAATTCGACGTCCTTCAGGTTTTTCTTGAGGGTGACGGCCAGTTGTTCCTGTTGCTCAACAGGAAACAGGAAGTCCGTTTCTACACCGATGATCAATGCGCGTTCCAGGGAGATGCGCTTGAGCCCCGTTTCCAGGCTGCCGCCGTGGTCGGCAGCATCGAACAGATCCATGGCTCTTGAGAGGTAGAGGTAGCAGTTAGCGTCGAATGTACCGACAAAACGGTTGGCGTGGGCTTCGAGGTAAGACTCGACCTCGAAATCGATTCCGAAGGGATGCGTTACCGCTGGTTGATCGGTCGCGCGTTCACGGCCAAATCGTTCTGCCCATTCAGCTGCTGAGCGATAACTCATCATGCCGAGTTTGCGGGCCAGACGCATGCCGGTGACAGGGCCTGCCGCGAAGTCATACGCGCCATTTTCCCAGGCAGGATCTTTGCGGATGATCTCGCGTTGCAATGATCTGATTGCAATCGAGAAAGGCAGGCTGCGAGCGGCAGATGAAATAGAGACCAGCCCGCGACAACGATCTGGATGCAGAAGCGCAAATGCCAGCGAAGTCATGCCGCCCATAGAAGCGCCGACGACGGCATGCAGAGAATCGACTCCCAGATGATCGAGAACCAGAGCTCCGCCGTTCGCTACGTCTTCGAGACAGAGGATTGGAAACGTAAGACGATAGTGCTCGCCGGTTGTCGAATCAATGCTCGCGGGACCCGTTGATCCGAAACAGCTGCCGAGCGAGTTGATACAGATAACAAAATATCGATCAGTGTCGATCGGCTTGTCAGGTCCGACCATATCCTCCCACCAACCCGAACTTGGATCATCGATTGATGAAGCCACATGCGCGGTTGGTGACAATCCGGTAAAAATGAGAACAGCGTTATCGCCTGGCCCGTTGAGACTTCCCCAGGTCTCATAGGCGATCGTGGGAGATTGCAGGCTTCCCCGAGTCATTTCGAATTCGCCGTCGACGATGAGTTTTCTTATTGCGCCCATGGCTTCAATATTCGGTTGCTGGGGTGTGATATTAACATCATTAGTATTGCCGGGCGCAGAGGTTGGCAGAGCTCAACAGATCGTGCACTCTGTTTCATTATGAGACCTCATATCATCAGTAACCCGGATTCGAAGCCACTTATCAAAGCATCGCTGGCTTTCTCTGCGCTGTTGTTGACCACTCTCGGCTTGTGGTTTTTGACTTTTTCTCTTGGCAACAGTGAGCTGAAATTCCTCAGCGATCCGTTGACCTGGCTGAGCCAGTTGGAGAGCGATGCGGCTTTCGATACGCTGGGGAATGCCGCAGAAGTCGTAGCGGCAGTACTTGCGATAGCGATCACTGTGGTTGCGATCATCGTTGAACTTGCAGCCAACCGCTACAGTCACTTGATCACCAGATTGTTTGTGCATGAACCGGTGAACATGGCGGTGTTGGGATTGTTTGTGATCACGACCATTCAATGTGTCTGGACCGCAGCAACACTCGTTGACGATCAGTCCGCAGCCCTGTTACCCCAAGCTGGATTTGCAATCACAATGGCGCTGGTGACGGTTTCGCTGTTGGCACTTCTGCCATACATCTACTTTGTATTTACGTTTTTGTCACCGATCAGCATCATAGACAGAATCTGCCAGAATGCTTTCAAAGTGATCCAGAGAGCTCGCGCAGGTGACGTCGAGACTTCTCAACGCAAGGCAAAGGATGCGATAGACGAACTGCAGGATGTGTCACGCGGCGCCATTCAACAGGGTGACCGTGGCATAGCGATGTCAGGAGTCTCGGCGCTGACCGGACTGATCTATGACTACTCCAATATACGCCAGTCGCTTCCAGAAAACTGGTTTCGAGTATCCGATACGGTCGCGCACGATGCCGATTTCGTAGCATTGGCCGAGGACTCGTTGCGTGCAATTGAAGAGCAGAAGATCTGGCTGGAAACTAAAGTTTTCAGACAGCTCTTTGCTCTGATGAGCCAAAGTGCCGGGCAGGCACGCGACGTTGCCAACCTGATCGGCATCAACACTCAGGAGATTGCGCGGGATCTGGGTGCACAGAACAAGCCACTGCTCAACTTGTGCATCCGGGCGTTCAACAGCTATCTGCGTACTACAATCAACGCACGCGATGTGCGCTCTGCCTACTATCTGATGAACCAGTACCGCATCCTGGCAGAGCATTTGTTGGAAGAAGGTCAAAGTGAAACTGTCTTCGACATCGTTGGCTATTTTCGCGATTACGGTCAAATTGCCCATCGGCTTGGCTTATCGTTTCTGCTCGAAGCGGCGGCGCACGATGTCGTTCAATTGATCGAGCGAGCGGTCGCGATTAACAGTGATGTTGTCGACGACTTGATCGATGTGTTGCTCGACCTTGATCAGGAAATCAAAGAGGAAGGCCACGAAGACAGTCTCCTTGGCGTGCGGCGCTCGCAAATTCAACTTGCGACCCTTTTTCTTTTACTCGAACAGCCTGACCGGGCCCGGCGCATTGCTGAGGATCTTGGCGATGAGCGCATAGAGCGGCTCGAGCGGCTGCGTGAAGCGCTGGAAACGGACGATCGACCTCAGTATTGGGAGTTGATGGACCGCGGCGCTAACTTTTCTTACCTGGCGCCCGAACGACGGCCGCATCTCGAGACGCTTTTCGACTGGCTGCGGGAACCGAAACCAACAAATACGGCAATTTGACGGCAAATTTGATTCAGATCAATCGTCTTACAAAATTTTATTTCTGCTGGATCTGATGCTGTGCTATTTTGCCCGGCTGGAAGGGGTTTGGCTGAGCCGGACGACGCTCGATTTTAATAACCCAGTGTGGACAGGTCGTTGCCTGATCGGTAAGTGCCACAAAATGAAGTTGGAGTAAGGGGCTTATCATGTTGCTGGGGGAAAATACGAAGCGCGCAGCCGCGCTCACAGCGTTTGTTCTTTTTCCGTTTATATCCGCTCAGGCGGCGACCAACCTGGGCTTCGAGGCAGCACCCGAGCCGAGTGACCCCATTCC
>CBDUDJ010000331.1:0-3700 GCA_965365885.1 uncultured Gammaproteobacteria bacterium | reverse complement strand
GCGCGGGGATTGAACGCCATTTGCTCTTGCATCTGCTCATAGAGCGCGCGGGAATTTTCATTGGACGGCGGCAACGTGACCTTCAGCACGACGAACATGTCGCCGGGCTCCTTGCCGGGGATGCCTTTACCCTTCAACCGCAGTTTGCTGCCTTGGTTGGAATTCGCCGGAATGCGCAAGTCCACGGGGCCGGACGGCGTCGGCGACTTTATCGTCGCGCCAAGGGCCGCTTCCCAGGGCGTGACCGGCAAATCCAGATACACGTCACGCTCATCGACCCGGTATAAACCGTGTGGGTTGAGCTCGACCTGTAGATAGAGATCACCGGCATTGCCATCTCCCAAGCCAGGAGCGCCCTGTCCTGCCAGACGGATTTTCTGACCAGAACGAATGCCCTTGGGGATGCGTACATTCAGAGTGCGTTCGCGAAGAACGACGTGGCCGTCTTCACTCAGTTCCGGGGCGCGCAAGGTGATGGTCCGCTGCGCGCCAGAGTAGGAATCCTCGAGATCCACCGAAACCCTGGCATGGTGATCTTCGCCGCGGGCATGAAACTGCCGATGGCTTCTTCCGCCGCCATGTCCTCTGGCGCCGAACAATGATTCGAAAAAGTCACTGAACTGCTCGGCCTCGGCCTCGCCCTGTGAATGCCCAGCGCCGCGATGCTCGAAACCCTGATCCCAATCCGGCGGCGGTCTGAAGTCCTGACCCGATTGCCACTGCGAGCCGAGTTGATCGTAGGCAACGCGTTTCTCGGGATCCTTCAGTACTTCGTATGCCTCGCCGACTTCTTTGAATCGTTCTTCGGCTTGCGGATCATCGCTGACGTCCGGATGGTACTTGCGGGCGAGCTTGCGATAGCTTCTTTTTATCTCGTCCTGGGTCGCGTCTCGCGACACGCCCATGATCGCGTAGTAATCCTTGAAGTCCACGGTTCAGGCGAGCGCCACTCCTTCGAGGGTTGTTCTGTGCAGGTAACGCCGCTGAGGCAGCGCATAGTCGAATTCCGCGATGTGCTGGGTCGCGACGTTGTCCCACATGAGCAGGTCGCCCACTCGCCAGCGCTGGCGGAAAACGAACTCCGGCTTGATCGCGTGGCGACACAGCATATCGAGGAGTTCACTGCTTTCTTCTGGCGGAACACCCAGAATTTCTTTGCCATGACCTTCGTTGATGAATAAGCACTTGCGGCCGGTGACCGGATGCTCCTGGACAATCTTGTGCACCGCCACGGGGACCTTCGCTTGCTGCTCGGGAGTGAGCGGTTTGTCGTCAGCACCATCGGCCATGAGCTTCGAGCGATGGTGGGCAAGACTGAAGGTGGCGCTGAGATCCGCGATGCGCTCCTTGACGTCTTCCGGTAGCGCCTCATAAGCCGCTGCCGTGTTGGTGAATCGCGTGTCGCCCAGCGCCCGACCGTCTTTATCGGGAATTTCGATGGCGTACAACAGTGATCCGCGGCTGGGGGCCACCATATAAGACAGATCCGTGTGCCAGTAGCGCCCGGCGTGGGGTACGCCGACGTGACGATCTTTATCCTTGATATTGGAAACGATGAGAATTTCCGGGTGCTCTTCGTGACACCACTGACTGAGAACATGGATTTCGAGCTTGCCGAAGCGCCGGCTGAAATCGATGTGCTGCTGCGGTGTCAGTGCTTGATCGCGAAAAAGCAGTACGGAGTGCTGTTCGTAGGCCTTGCGAACGACTTCGAAACTGTCGTCGTCGATCGGTGCGGCGAGATCGAGCCCGCGCACCTCGGCGCCCAGAACCGTGTCAAACGGATGGATGGAAACTGCCATGACGATTCCCCACTCGGTTTTCCACAATGCCCTCGTGAGAGGACGAAGTGCAGATGGCTAATGTACACTCTGGCGTACCGGTAGCGGAAGATGTAAGTACCATGTTAGAAGTTCGCCAACTTGGAACGGCGCTGGGAGCGGAAATCCGCGGGGTCGATCTGTCTCAGCCTCTGGACTCCACCAGCTTGGATTTCATCCGCAAAGCGTTCGTCGAACATATCGTGTTGACCATTCGCGGTCAGTCGCTGCCACCGGCCGCTCAGATCGCCTTCACCGAGCACTTCGGTGCCGTCGAACCGCACCCGCTGTCGAGCCGGCCGGGCCACCCGGATCACCCACAGCTCATGGTCCTTGAGAACCGTCCCGGCAAGCCCGGCGCGCGAAACGACTTCTGGCACTCCGACATCTCCCACGCCGAGCGCCCCCCGGCCGTGTCGCTGCTCCACGCCCTGGAGGTTCCCGAAGGGCACGGCGATACCATGTTCTGCAATATGTACGCGGCCTATGAGCAGCTTTCTGCCGGCATGCGCAAGCTCCTCGATAGCTTGTCGGCTTTGCACAGCGGCGAGGCGACCGCCAGGCGCAATCGCGAGGAAGCTACCGACGCGCTGCAGATCACCGAGGTGCCGCCGCCGGTGGCGCATCCGGTTGTGCGCAGCCACCCGGACTCGGGTCGAAGAGCGCTCTACGTGAATCCGTTCTTTACTCAACGCTTTACCGACATGAGCGAATCGGAAAGCGCCCCTGTCTTAGACTACCTGCACGCGCTGGCGACGCGCCCCGAGAATCTCTACCGGCATCGCTGGGCAAGGGGCGACGTCCTCATGTGGGACAACCGTTGCGCGATGCACTACGCCATCAAGGACTACGACGAGAATATGCGCCGCTACATGCATCGAACAACGGCGTCAGGCGAACGGCCGCGCTGAGTCCGCTGGATAGAAACCCGGATTTGCCTGTTTGTCCAGGACAGACGGGTTTTCAATCGTGATGTAGTACGTGCTCGAAGCGCCTTGGGAGCAGATCGCACTTTGGTCGATGGCATGGATAACCCGGATTGGCATGATGAAGGATTGGACTCGACTGCTTCCTGCATTTCAGTGGCTGAGCGATCGCCTGATCAACCTGGGTTCGGACACTGGCGGCATGCAGATTCGCATAGTCGGCGACGATAGTAATCACATGAGTAGAACGTGCACCTGGGATCTGACGGCCAGGAATAATCACGGCCCTGCAATTCCTTGCACGCCCGCGCTGGTAATTGCTCAAAAACTTGTTAGAAACGCAATGCGTGAACGCGGGGCGTACGCCTGTCTCGGCATGGTGAGTCTTGCGGAAATAGAAGAGTCGCTGAGTGGCTTGGCAATTTCCTGGAAGATCGCAGAATCGGATGCGTAGTTGAATGAACGCCTATGAATGGATAAAGCTGATGCACATTCTCAGTGCCACGATCCTCTTCGGCACTGGATTGGGTATTGCGTACTTCATGCTTCGAGGGCACTTGAGTGGGAATCGCGAAGCCATGGTGGTTGTCGTGCGCAGCGTCGTGATGGCGGATTGGGTATTCACTACCCCAGCCGTGGTTGTTCAACTACTCACAGGCCTTTGGCTGACGAATCAACTCGGAATTTCCCATGAGTCCGTGTGGTTTTTCGCCGTTATATTTTTGTTCAGTTTTGTCGGCGTATGCTGGGTACCAGTTGTGTGGATTCAAATCCGCATCAGACGGATTATCGCCGCCGGCGGCGACAGAGATGACTATCGGCGGCTGTTCTCCATTTGGATGTTTCTCGGAATTCTGGCCTTCGGTGGTGTTCTGCTGATTTTTCTTCTCATGGTTTCAAAGGCTGGCATCGACCGACCGTTGTTCGTTTAGTCGGCGCGTGCAACCAGGCAGC
>CBDUDJ010000330.1:0-3707 GCA_965365885.1 uncultured Gammaproteobacteria bacterium | reverse complement strand
CAGTCTTCGCGCTGATCCGCCGTTAATCCCGGCAAGCCCTGCACAACCAGTCGATGGCAGTGCAGCTGCAGCCGCGGCGCCTGCTGGGCAGGCGCAGTTGGGTTGCCGTAGAGCAGATCCCCCATGATCGGGTAACCGATCCAGGCCATGTGAACGCGTAGCTGATGCGTGCGACCGGTCAGCGGTTGCAGGAGCACAAGCGACCTTGTGCCACGTTGCCTGAGCGTGCGAAAGCGGGTCTGGCTGGCATGGCCGTCCGCCGTGGGTGCTGCAGCGTCCTGCCTCTCGCTCAGCTGCCACAGGCTGCCGACCCGTTCGATTTCAGCGCGTCCACCGGCAACCCGAAAACGACTCTTGCGGCCCTTTCGCAGAGGCAGGTCAATTGTTCCGGCTGCCGGCGGCGTGCCTTGCACCCAGGCCAGGTAGTACTTACGTATCTCCCGGCGTTGAAAAGCCCGTGTCAGCGATCGTTGAGACTCCGCGCTGCGGGCAACGATGAGCAGGCCGCTCGTTGGCTTGTCCAGGCGATGCACGAGATAGGGCTTGCCGCCGAGCAGATCGGGGAACTGATCCCACAAACACGGCGCTCCTGAACGATCGGCCAGCAGTGAAAGGCCGGATGGTTTGTTCAGCACCATCACATTGCTGTCCTGATGGATGATTTCCAGTGGCGTACTCATATCCGGCGGGCAGCCGGTTCAGGCCAGATCCCGCAGCAGGCTCGCTTGCTGTGCCTCATTAAGGGTAACCGAGCCAGCAAGACCCGGATGCTCGATACCGAGTTGCAGCAATTGTCCCGCTTTGCCGGCGGCAACTGTCGCTGCATCGAGTTCGAAGCGCAGAAAATGTACTGCGGCTGCTTTCGTGTCTGTTGAGCGCTGCAGATCTTCGTTGGCGATGGCATAAACTTTTTCGCAGCCGGCTACCTCCAGGTAGACGGTGTTTTCGACGCCAGCCAGCTTGCCGAGCGCTGCGGCGCGTTCGACGACGTCTTCGTATTCGATCATGAACGTCGCTTTCAAGTTGTTGCCGTCCGGAATCAGCGGGTTGTAGGTTGCGATTTCTTCTTCGATGGCCTCGGCTTCGAAAATCCGCTCGACCCGCAGCATTTCCTGTACCTGATATTTCATCGTCAGGAAGTCTTCGAAGTGAAGCGTTGCATGCGGGCCGAGGGCAATCCGCCGCGATTTCTTATGCGCCATGATTTCGGCTCGGAATTGCGAGCGCTGCGCTGCGTATTGCTCGAGCCCCCAAAGCGTTTCTCTGTCCAGTTTCTGCATATCAGACTCCGTATGCCCGCCTGACCATCGTGATCGGGTGCTCTGCGCTTTGCTCGCCCGCCATGCCATCGGCAATCATGCGGCCGGCCATCGGGCAGTCAGAACCGAAGGTTTCCGCCGCGGCCTGTTCGACGCGCTTGACGACCGGGCGGGCAATCTTCTGCGCCTTTTCATAGGTTTCAGACTTAACTGCGTAGGTACCGTCGTGCCCCGAACAGCGCTCGATCGATGTGACTTCGGTTGCCGGAACGAGCTTGAGAAAATCCCTCGTCTTCATGCCGAAATTCTGCACCCGCTGATGGCAGGCAACATGGTATGCGACCTTGCCGAGCGGATTTTTGAAATCGGTTTCGATGAGCCCGGCGCGGTGGCGCAGCATCAGGTACTCAAAAGGATCGAAAAACGCGTTCCTCAGCCGTTCGATCTGGCTGTCGTTGGGGAACATGAGCGGCAACTCCTGTTTGTACATCAGCACGCAGGATGGAATGGGCGCGATGATGTCGTACCCGTCGTCGATCGCTTTGAGGAACATTGGCAGGTTAGCGTTTTTCAGCCGCTCGACCTTCTGCAGATCGCCCAGCTCCAACTTCGGCATGCCGCAGCATTTGGCGTCCTTGAGTACGCGCACTGCCACCCCGTTGTGATTGAGCACAGCGATCAGATCTTCCACCATCTGCGGCTCATTGTGATCGCCGTAGCAGGTGGCGTAGATGGCAACTTTGCCGGTGGTGCGCTCGCAAGCAACCACTGGGAGGCTGGCACCGATGTCATCGGGTACGCGCTTGCTCAGAGTTGCGCTGTGAAATTGTGGTAGCGGTGCGGCCGGGTGAATGCCGGCTATTTTAGCGCCGAGTTTGCGCAAGGCCGGTGAGCGTGCCGCGGCATTGGCAAGCCCTGCGACACCCGGGACACTGAGCGTATCGAAGATCGGATCCGTGCTCGTAATCAAACGGTCGCGCCATTTTGTGTCTTTGTTGCGGTATTTGAATGCCTTGGCTCGCAGCATCAGGTGGGGGAAGTCGACGGCCCATTCGTGCGGCGGTAGATAAGGACATTTTGTTTCGGCGCACAGATCGCACAGGTAGCACTGATCCACCACTTTGCCGTAGTCGCTTTTGGCCACCCCGTCGACTTCGAACGTCGATGATTCGTCGATGAGATCGAACAGTGTTGGAAACGAATCGCACAGATTCACGCACCGGCGGCAGCCATGGCAGATATCGTAGACGCGCGCGAGTTCGTCATTCAGTGAGTCTTCGTCATAGAAGTCTGACCCGCGCCAGTCGATAGGTTGCCTTTGTGGCGCTTCCAGGTTGCCTTCTTTTATCGCCATAGTCTTGCAGCCTCCTGGTTGGAGGGCTGGAAAATCAGTCCATGGCGTCCAGTGCTTTCTGGAACCGATTGGCGTGTGAGCGTTCGGCCTTTGCGAGGGTTTCAAACCAGTCCGCGATCTCATCGAAGCCTTCATCACGTGCGGTTTTTGCCATACCCGGATACATATCGGTGTACTCGTGCGTCTCACCCGCGATCGCCGCTTTCAGGTTGTCGTCTGTGGCGCCAATTGGCAGTCCTGTGGCTGGATCGCCGACACCTTCCATATATTCCAGATGACCGTGCGCGTGGCCGGTTTCACCTTCGGCTGTTGAGCGAAAGACCGCTGCGACGTCATTTTCACCCTCGACGTCGGCTTTCGCAGCGAAGTAGAGGTAGCGACGATTCGCCTGGGATTCACCCGCGAATGCGTCTTTGAGGTTTTGCAGAGTATCGCTTTCCTTCAGATCCATTGTGTCATTCCCTCTTCAACTTGTGCTTGCGTGGCAAGCTGCCCTGAGCAGATAAAGGCACCCGTCGCCAGCCTACGTTACGGGTGAATATTTGAGCAGTATATGCCTCGTGCCGGCAAGATCTATTCGAAAGTACCTATCTTTCGATAGATATTGTCTATGAAATAATTAGATTTTCAGCTTTTGTGGCTTGGATCGGATTGGTCAATGAAAAATAGCGCGTTCGTGGAGTTGCGCCGGTTGCTCTGGCTGGCGCTGCCAATGATGCTCACTCAGGTCTCGCAGATGGGCATGGGCGTTGCAGATACCATGATGTCGGGACGAATCGATGCGGCGAATCTTGCAGGTGTGGCGCTGGGCGGTAATTTCTTCTGGCCGACACTGATGCTCTTAGCCGGTGTGATCATGTCGCTGACGCCGTCGGTCTCGCAACTCCATGGTGCAGGTCGAGAGCATGAATCCGGCGAGGTCGTGCGGCAGGCGCTGTGGGTAGTTCTGGTCGGGGGTGGTCTGTTGACGATTTTTCTGGTCAATGTTGAGCCACTTTACCACCTGATCGGAGTCGACCCGCTGGCGATCCCGATTGCTGTGGAGTATCTCAAAGCGATTTCCTACGGCGTGTTGCCGATACTCGGCTATTTCG
>CBDUDJ010000329.1:0-3711 GCA_965365885.1 uncultured Gammaproteobacteria bacterium | reverse complement strand
CAGCCTTGCGCGCGCGCGCACAGCCTGTGGCGAGACTTAAGGATTCAATCGCAGGGTGTCAATTTAGGTGCCTTAGTGGTGCTTTCAACCCGGATTTATCATCGCCGGTCAGTTCGCCGGTTGACTTGGTCTGGCTCCTTGGTTGTAGTTCGCTAGAGATCTTGCGTGAGTGGGAATTTGAACTCGTCTGAGGTTGCCTTGGGTAAACCGACACAGTACATCGACACCTACACCCCGTCGCTGTTGTATTCCATCGAGCGAGCGGAGTCGCGTGGCGAGATGGAACTGACCGAAACTCTGCCGTTCGGCGGAGAAGATGTCTGGAATGCATACGAACTCACGTGGCTTGATTCTACCGGCAAGCCGCAGGTTGCTGCTGTGCGGGTCAACGTGCCCTGCAGTTCACCTTGCATGGTTGAGAGCAAATCTCTGAAGCTCTATCTCAATTCATTTGCGATGTCCCGTTTCGCCAGCAAAGTGGATGTCCTGAGCACATTGAATTCGGATCTGACGGTTGCGTTTCGCGCCCCGGTGATGGTTGATCTCCTGGAAGTGGAGCAAATTCCAGAGCAGGTTAACCGCCTGCCCGGAACCTGCCTGGACGGAATTGCTGTCGAGGTTGAGTTGTACGAACGGGCGCCGCATCTGCTGTTGCTTGAAGACGGTGAGGAGCGAGCAGTCAGGGAATCGTTGCACACCAACCTGTTTCGCAGTTTGTGTCCGGTTACCGGGCAACCCGACTTTGCGACCCTGGTGATCGAATATCTCGGCAGGCCAATAGTCAGAACCGGACTTCTGCGCTACCTGATTTCATATCGCAGCCATCAGGCCTTTCATGAAGCGACGATTGAGCAGATATTTGTGGACCTTATTGAGCGCTGCCAGCCAGAGCAACTTTCGATTGCAGGCTACTTTCTGCGGCGTGGCGGCATCGATATAAATCCTTATCGTTCGAATGTGGATGAACACTCGCCTGCGATGCGAATACCCCGCCAGTAGGACCGTTTGTTGACCTTTTAACGCCACATCCCCGGCTGGAGGCTAGCACCGGGTACCAGCAGCCTGTTTTTCAACACACTGCTAGCTATTCGAATCGGGTCGCACGATGTTTTTCAGCCATCCCCACCAGCTGTTGCCGCCATGCATGTAGCGCTCGAGCACATCAATCTGCTGCCTGAGCGAGTCGGCGTCTGCGAGCAGGTCTTCACGGCGGCGCAGGGGAATCGTCTCATCCAACTCGCGGATTACTTTAGCCGGATTGCCTGCGGCGATGACGTTAGCCGGAATGTCGTGGGTCACCACGCTGCCTGCGCCGATCACGCTGTTGGCGCCAATACTCACACCTTTGCAGACGATGCTGCTGTCACCAACCCAGACATTGTCACCGAGCCGGACCGGCGAGGTCGTGCCAATCTGCCGGGTGCGATCGTAGATGTCGTGCCAGTCAGCATCCGTAATGTAGACCGCTGCAGCCAGCATGGAGTTGTTGCCGATCTCCACACCTGAGGCGGAGTCCACCCTCACGCCTGGGCATATCAGGCAGTAGTCGCCGATATCGATCTGCCCGCGATGCTCATCGAACTGCCAGGTAGTCAGTGACACTCTGCGATCGGCGGCAGTCACGATGTGCACGCTGCGGCCGATACGGATATTTTCGCCATAGATCTTCAGATGCCGGGGCTTCATGATCTGGTATTCCGGCCCGAGCGCGTCGAGCTGTGGCTTGATAAAGTGCGCAACGTATGCTCGTTCGAGTTGACGGTGCAGAATCTTGGCCCGATAGGGCCGGTGGTCTTTGCGCACTTGGCTACCAGATGGCGGGGTAGAGCGACTCTAGCGCAAGGAGCCGGACTCAGCCATAGACCGGCGATAAGCTCGCTACACTTCCCTGGCCAATTTCGCTAGCATACGCGCCCTCAATGGTGACCCTTTCTGGTCCCCTCGCAACGGCATGTTGTGAACTCCGCCAGGCCCGGAAGGGAGCAACGGTAACAGCGGACTCGTGTGCTGAGGTGTGGCTGGATTGGGTTGCCACCATTACAACGGAGAGGTGTCCGAGCGGTCGAAGGAGCACGCCTGGAAAGTGTGTAAGGGGTAACTCTTCGAGGGTTCGAATCCCTCCCTCTCCGCCACTTAGTTGGAAGCGCGGGAACGCGCGTTGCCCATCGCTTGATTGTTGGGTGCGATCCGCGCTATCTGCGTCTAGCGCTTTTCAGTAGCCGATATACTTAAGCCAAAGGATCCGTTGTCCAAAGAGACGGGAGCTCTAAACGGGACATCTAAATGGGTACTGAACTTCTCTACACGATGAGTGGGATCGCAATCAGCCTAACCGGGTTTACCGGAGTGGTCTCAGTACTTAGCCAGCGGGCTGCACGCGGCCGGTCAGATTTTGATCGCTTTCTGATCGCTGCGCTGCTCCAGTGGAGCCTCATCGCAGCATTTGCCGGCATTTTACCAGGAGCCTTGGACGCACTTGAGAACCCTCCGGATAATATATGGCGAGTATCGCTGGGTGTTTTAGCGCTTATTCATTTCGGAAGCGCGATCTGGAGTTTGCAACGCATTCTCACCTTGGACTTCGGCGCAATGCAACGTCCCGAAACTATCGTAGTCCTCTGCGGCTATCCGACCGGCCTGTTGGTGCTCTCGGCTCAAGCAGCAGTGTTTTTTGATTATTTGCCGGAAGTCCGATTTACCTACACGGCGAGCGTGGGCTATTTCCTGTTTCTATCTGCATTGTCGTTCTCGTTTTCTCTGGTCATCCGTTTTCGTGAGGAAAAGTAGGCGGGGGACACCATGCACATCGGTTTAATTGGGGGCATCGGACCCGCGGCCACGGAGTTCTACTATCGCGGCCTGACTCGCGCTCAATCATCCATGGTCAATGCCATGGAACTTACGATTGCTCACGCCGATATGAAAACGCTGCTGCGTAATCTGGCCGCAAATGAGCCAGAAAAACAGGCCCTGACTTTCGCCCGCCATCTAACGCAACTCGCCGCTGCCGGTGCCGAAATAGCTGCGGTCACCTCGATAGCAGGACACTTTTGCATCCGTGAACTCGAAGCTATCTCGCCGTTACCGCTGGTTGACGCACTTGCGAGGATAAGCGACGAACTTCATCGCCGAGGACTGCACAGAGTAGGGCTTCTGGGTTCGGTAGCCGCGATGAAATCCGGTCTGTATGGAACGTTGACAGATCTGGAAGTCGTCGTACCGCAAGGCGCAGACATGCAACTCGTCGGCCAGGAGTATCTCGCGATGGCTACCGCGCAACGGGCAGAAGAAAGGCAACGCAAGCTCTTCTTCTCAGCCGGTGCTGATCTATGTTCCAAACAGGGTGCGCAAGCGGTGCTGTTAGCGGGCACGGATCTGTTTCTGGCTTTCGGCGATGCGAATCCTGGCTTCGAGGTCATCGACAGCGCCGAGGTTCATATCCAGGCGCTGGCGCTCGCCGCTGGCTCATAACTTTACGGAGTCTGCGAGTGATCCCAGAAAGTTTTCGATGTTGGATATGTCGCTCATCGATTCGACGTAACGTGTCTGAGGGTCGAGCGGATAGCGCGGATAGTCGCAGATCAACAGCTGTAGTGCTTCGCAAGTCTCCTGTTCCAGCACGAGGGAGATGAGGCCAAGATTGGTTTCAGCTTCGCTGAAACGCCCGTTCTCGACATGCTCGTTGAGAGCATCGAGCGTGGCGTCAACTTC
>CBDUDJ010000328.1:0-3754 GCA_965365885.1 uncultured Gammaproteobacteria bacterium | reverse complement strand
AGCGTGCTGGTGGGATTAACACCACCTGACGTAACAAACATACTGCTGTCCGCGATAAACAGATTCTTCACGTCGTGACTGCGACCCCATTCGTTGACGACAGATCGATTCGGATCAATGCCCATCCGAGTCGTACCCATGGCATGTCCGCTTGAAACTCCACTGGTAATATTAGGTCCAACGGCGATAGCACCGGCTGCTTTCAAAACCTCTGCAGATCGCTCGCCAGCATGAGCGACCATTTTCTGACTGTTCTCACCGAGTTGATAATTGATGCATGGCGCTGGAATGCCGTTTGAGTCTGCCAGTTCCGGGTCAAGTGTGACGCAGTTGCTCTCTTCTGCCAGATCCTCGCCAACCGCACAGATCGCTGCACTTCGGTCAAACATCTGATGAAAAACGTCGTGATGATTCTCACCCCAGGGTAGCGCACCCATCATCATCCCCATCTGGGCTGCACCAACCGGTCCACTGCCACGTAATATTTCCATGGTGTAGCCACGGGCATAGCCTCGACTCAGTTCTGTTTCATAAAATTCCTTGCTCCACAAGGAGCAACCTATGGGTCCCTGATAGCCCTGCAGCGGCGAATCGAAAGTGCCTTGAACCACTGACATGGCATGAAGCATAAGGTTCTTGCCGACGAGACCGCTGGTGTTGGCAATTCCCTCGGGAAACTGCTGGGATTTTGAATTCAACAAAAGTCGAGGCGTACCTATGCCATTGCAGGCGACGATAACGATCTCGGCTTTCTGTTCATGTTCAACGCCATGTTCATCGTAGTAGATAACCCCCTCGGCCATGCCATTCGGCTTCATGGTGATCTCGCGGACCCGGCATCGCGTTTTCAGCTCAACGCCGCGCCGGATAGCTTCCGGCCAGTAAGTGATGTCTGTACTTGCCTTCGCACCCTGCGCACAGCCCGTCGCACAGGGCCCAAGGTTGAGACACTTGTCTCTGCCATGGAACGGCTGGGTAGCAATAGCACTTTCTGAAGGCCACCAATGCCAGCCTTTGGCATTGAATCCTTTAGCCATTGTTTCACCTAGTCGCCCCAGTGGAACCGGCGGCATCAATCCGCTCTTTGGCGGGACGCCGGGGTCTCCGGCAAGACCGGCCACCCCCATCATCTGATCGTTCTCGGCAAAATACGGTTCGAGGTCCGCGTAAGAAATTGGCCAATCCTCACCGACGCCATCCAACGTTCTGGTTTTGAAGTCAGACGGGTGAAATCGCGGGAAGTGCGCCATATACAATATGGTGCCTCCGCCAACCCCATTGTAATTGACGGGTTTAACCGCCGCGTCAGTGTCATTGATCGGGTAATCCGCCTCACCTTTGCGCACATTGGGGCTTGAAGCGAAATCAGGACGCGATTCCCAATCCCGACCGTTGGTGGGGTAATCACCAGGTTTAACCCAGTCACCTTGTTCCAGACATAGAATTTTCATCCGTGTATCAACAAGACTCCATGCCATCGCAGCACCTGATGCGCCTGCTCCTATAATAAGTACGTCGACCGTTTCGTCAGCCACTCAGATACCCTCCCCATCGACGACGCGAAAGAACGGGTCCCTTTGACGTACGGGGTCCAGCAGCGACCAGTCTGTTTCATCCACTGCATTGCCTTGAGGAAATGGCGCACGATCGGGCAACCCCAATCCGCGCAGCACCCTGTCATCCTGGTAGTAGCTGGCAACGACGCAGCTCTGGAGAATCGAAATAAACGCGGGGTTGGTCTGCTTCAACGTCGCGGCAACTTCAAGTCTTGATGCGTTGTCTAGGTCGCGGAACGAGGTCTGGCTGCGGGCTAGTGCTGCGGTTTCAAGATCACCAATGGCCGTCATCACGACATCCAAATGCTCGGCCAGAGAAGTTTCTATTCTGGGAAAAATTTCTCTGTCAGCAGCGCTCGGCATTTCACCGACCGCGGGAATCATCATATCGCTCAACAACTCAAGAAATTGATGCTGGTCAGGTGAAAACGAACGGTCGCTCGTTACGATGTTGGTCATTGCAGATCTCGAACGTGAACTCAGCCATGAGGCTATCACGATCTATTTAACGAATGATGGCGTGACCGCTATTCACCGACATGCAAGCGAGAGAGCCAACTCGCGGAATCAATGGTGATATATGGAGAGTCGATTCAGCACTTTGCCGCGACGCAGGATCGGGTGCGCAGTCGCCCCCCACCGGATCTCGCGTAGGTACTCCTCGCGCGCCGCTAGCGCGGTGTCGGCGTAGTCAGAAAAGACGCCATCCACGCCTAAAGCGAAGAATTGTCGGTACTCCCGTTTTGGGTCACCCCGATAGGTTCGGTGGTTTCGCCCTGCCTGAACGAACTTATGCGGCCTGTAGAGGTCCGCTTTGTGCTGCCAGAAGGAGACACTCGCACAAGACGAAAATAGTTGCAGGCGCTGGCCCGCCAACGCCTGCGAGACTCCCGAAGCTGTCGGAGGAGCTGCCCCTCCGGAACCGTCGCTAGTTTCAGGTTCCGAACGGGCGGCTTTTGTTCGACGCTGCCGCGCCTACTCTCCGTTGTAGGTGTTCAAACGGTAGACCTTCATGAGTTCCGCGGCTGGATCCTGGCTTACCTTCGCAATGAACGCGGTCCATTCCTCGCTGCTTTGCACAGCTGTCGCATACTTGCCCCAGGCTTCCCAGCTGTCGAATGTCAGCTCGTAGTACAAGTCGCCGAGATCATCGATGTTGATCCCTGCACTAGCGCCCAGCTTAGCGTGGATGCCCACTGCTTCTTGGGCGTTCGCGATCATGTCGGCGGTCCGCCCCGGCTGTACATCCCAAGCGAACACCACAGAGACATTGTTGGGTTTCGCCACTAGGGGCGTGTTGATATGAAACGTTTCGCCTTGTTCTGCGGGTGGATCCGCTTCGAACTTGGCAACCAGTGCCTGCCAATCGGCATTGGCTGCAAGCTTCGCCTGAAATTTACCCCACGATTCCCAGTTATCGAACGCGGAGAAGAAGTGCATCTTCCCGTCTTGATCAGTAGCGATGGAGACGTTAGCGCCAAGCTTTTCCTGAATCGCCTTGGCCTGAGTGGCGACCTCATACAGTTCATCGGTCCGACCGGCTACAGGGTCCCATAGCGTGCCGCTACCTACGTCGGCGGTGGCGTACCCTGATACCAGAACGGCGCATGTGAGCAAAAATTTCTTCACTGGTGTTTTTCCCTATGCTAGAAAAGAGTGATATTGAAGGAACGCTATCCCGCACGAGCGTTTCGATACTCGTAACAGCGTGCAAAAACGATACATCCCTTCCCCTCGGCGCGACCTTAGCAGCGAGAGGAGTGCTCTACCAGCCCGCTGCGTTCGACGTCCCATCCACCACCTTTGTGCCAACGCTGTCCTTTGTGGTGACTCTAGTAAACGGCAGCTAAGTTCCAGGAGGAGACGCTACTGGGCACGAGAACTGCTATTTCGCCGACTCTGTCTGTGCTCAAACGCACGGCGGCATTCGGGTAGGTCGTAGTAGAGCGGTGGCCTGGAAGGCGACCCGGCACCGTAGTCTGCGTAGAACTTTTCACAGGCTGCACGATCTTTCTTCTCGCCGTTCTCTACGCACTCATTCACGTACTTGTCGCGGTCACTGGTCAGTTGGGATTCGCGAGCGGTTTCACAGGCCGCGTCCATTTCTTGTTTCTTTGTATTCCAGGCGTCCCAATTACTTGCGAACACACACGGTGCCAGCATCAGCACTGCGGTTACGGCGAAGACCCGACGCATTA
>CBDUDJ010000327.1:0-3756 GCA_965365885.1 uncultured Gammaproteobacteria bacterium | reverse complement strand
GCCCGAAGTTTTGTCGGCTGTCGCAAAATACGACTCCTGGAAATTGTTGGTCGGATATATCCCACTCTGGTTGATCACGTTGACAAGCACCGACGTACCGTAAGCGGGCAGACCTTTACTGGTGACGTCATTGTCCTTGATCTTCTGACGAATAGCCGTCATGGACAGATACATTCGGAAGCAAACCCGCCAATTCGCTCCGCAGTTCATCAGTCAACGTTTCGCCGATCGTTCGTATGTTATTTAACGAGGCAAGGGCTGTTCCCTGGTCGCGCCAGCGGTCTATCAGACCTCGCAGATTACTCGGGTAGACCAGGAGCGTTTCGGGCTGAAAGGCGCTCAACAATTTGACCTGCTCAGCCACAGGCGTCGTGATGGGAATGATTTGCGCAGGCCCCGTATCAAACATGAATACGTGAGGCGGTCCCCAGTTCGGTTGTTCCCGGTAAGCCCCCTTGCCCGGCCGAATGGTCGCCAATCGTGAGTTGAACGGCACCTGATCCCAATCATGGTTACGCAACGAATAAGCCTGCAGGAAGAGCTGAGAGATGCCCGTTTTCCTGACCCGCACCGGCTCACCGGTTGATCCGGATGTTTGTGTTTCCCCCGTTTTTCCCTGATCAGCTGGCACGTCAGTGCAGAAAAGGGCTTCATCAGCGGCCTGAATCTCCTGCCGGGTGAGCAAGGGCAACTTCCGAAACGCGGCTACTGAGGTGACATCAGGCACGTCCACACCACAGTCGGCGAAACGGGTTGCGTAATAAGGTGAATGCACGATAGCGAACTGCAGCAGGCTGCGAAACTGCTGTAGCTGGTTGTGTTCTATTTGCTCGCGCGGCAGCCACTGGGTGCGATCGAATTCCACAGCAAGTGCTGATATTTCTGCGGCAAGCCCGAGCCTGACCGCCGGCCAGGCGTGCGAGCTACTGTTAGATGTCTTGAGTTGATTTATCATCGTTGTTGCCAGCAGGCAACGATTCTCCGATCGTAGCGTGAAGTTCGTTTCCTGCGTTGTGTTTCCTGCGTTCCAATGATACGTCAATTCGCTTGCGACCCTACAAAACTCGCTCACATACGGCTGGTAATACGTTGTGATACGCTCCAACAAATGCCTGGCAGACGACTGGAAAAAGGGTCCGAACGAGAGATAATTCGAGATCTCGATGTAGTCAATATGAATGAATCTGAAATTGCATCTAACCATGCGATTGCCGAACAACACTGCAATCGAGGTGATAGCGACTGCCGTTGGTATCATGCCAACTGGCATCTCCTGAAAGCACTGGGAATCGTTTCAACTTCAGCCATTCATGAACGAAGTATCGCGCGCCTTCTAAAACTGGCCATCGGCCATCGCACAACTCCCAGGATTCTCCTGACCGGCTCAACTGATGAGTCGCTGCTGCGTGTTGTTCACTCGGCCTGTCAGAAAATGGCAATAGCGCCACAACTCACAGCGCTCGATCTATGTGCTACGCCACTCGTATTTATGCAGAACTTCGCAACCGGGAACCAGATCAATCTCGCTACCGTTCAGGCAGACATCTTCGATTTCGCTCCTGCTGAGCAGTTCGACATCATCATTACCCATGCGTTTATGGGCAATTTCGACGCTGCCCGGCGACACTGCCTGGTTCGCAAATGGAATGAATTGCTGCACGATCGGGGAAATGTCGTGACGATCCAACGCATAAGATCGGCTGATTCCCCGGATATCGTCGAATTTTCCGACCAGCAGGCGACGGACTTCGTCAAAACCGCGCTCAGTGCAGCGAGGGATCTGGGGTTATCGCAGGAATCTGATCTTCTCAGGGTCAAGGAGGCAGCCGGTGTGTTCGCACGGAAGTTCACGACGCATGCCATAAGATCAAAGGCAGAATTGCGAGAACTGTTTCTCGATGCAGGCATGAGGCTGGACTGCCTGTCTTATCACAAGCTCGATAAAAGGGCGCATCTGTCCGGTCCATCCGTCCCATCGGCTGGTGAATATGCACACATTGTTGCTCGGAAATCAGCAGAGAATGGTTGTGGCAGCTAAATCCAATCCCATCAGCGCAGGTCTCGCCGGCTTGATTGAAGCCAACGAACCCTGTTGGGGGGGTGAGGCAGAAGTCATTCGCAGCTACTGGGATTCGCCCATAAGGAATCAGGAAACCGACCGGAAGTGGCTCATTCATCAGATCTACAAAGAGTATTGGGATGGCATATTGCCACCTTTAGAGTCTCTAACCGCACAGCTGCCGCATGCCGATGTGCGTGACGGGCGCGCCAAGCTTCTGAATGTGGCGGAAATTCTATTTGAGGAAGCCCAGCATTTTTCGCTCTTCGCCGATCTGTATCTCGTTTTAGAAGGTGTTGACTACTCGCTGGCGCCAGATGAGTTAAGGAACCAGGGGGCATGGCCGGAAAACGATGATCTGATGGAGTTGCGCAGGCAGCACAAAGCGCAGGCACAGGAACTGGGGCAACGCGCGTACCACTTCACCGAAGGGGGACATTGCGCCCTGTTCACCGAAGGTATGAAAATCGCCGGACGCAGTCCGTTTGACGATGCGGTCGCCGATGTCTGCCGTCAGATCTACGCAGACGAGTTCAACCACATGCTGCTGGGGGTTATAGGAGCCGATGCAGCGAACCTGTCACACGCGGATTGGACGACACTCACCGAAAATACCGTCGCCCAGATGAAAAAACGCATCCTCATGCGCAACGCGCAGTTCAGTCGCCCCGTGCCCGAAGCTCGGCTGTGTGAGCTGCTCGGCGGAAACGCGGAACCCGTCAAATTCAATTTCACCCAAGCCGCACGGCTGATGCAGCAAAGCACTTAGCCTGGGCCTATTGCACGACTGCCGTACCTCGGCCCGTCGCAACAGCGGCCCTGGGAATCAATCCTCACCTCGCTCAACGCCAACTGTAAAGTTTTCCGACACCTGGCAATTATTCCCGAGCGTAGTGAGGCGGGTTGATCTTGCGGCTGGCGTTACGCTCCGGTCTGCCTGATTCTTCAAAAGGCCCGTCCTACGGGGCTATTGAGGCTGGCAGCCGAGAGCGTCGCGGTCTTTCGAGGTAGAACTTTGTTTGGCCCGGTGCAGCAGGTGTCAGAAATCTTTACACGTTATTGGGATGTAAGTGATATACATTCGCCTACAACCCCCGCAAGTCATTGTTTATAAACACCTTATCGCAATATTCCGATATCCTGGCCCGGAAACTGCATTAAAGAGTGCATTGAAAGAAAACATGTCGATCAACGTTGGACGAAAACCTCAGGTACTGAGATTCATCCAGTCACAAACATTAGCGAGTAGTCTGAATATGCGTAGTATCAAGAAGCTGATTGTGGGATCTCTGGTCGTACTGGCCAGTACGGCCCAGGCAGAAATCATCGATTTCGTCAAACTGACAGAAGATGCAGGTGCTCTGGGTGAAAGCGCATGGAACCCGTTGTCGATAAGCGGCACGGGTTTCAACCTCAGTATTACGGCCACGCAACTCGACGAGACAGCCTACGCGTACCTCGACGACAATCACGCCGGTCTAGGTGTCTGCGGGGACGTCGACGCTTCAAACATCAACGTGGAACGCCCGGGACTTGGTTCGAACGTCTGTATTCCTGCTTCCGACGACAACGTCACCACCGGTGAAGCGCTGCACTTCGTCTTCAGTGAAGACGTCACGATTACCAAAATCTGGTTCAACAACACACACGATCCGGATCGCACGATCATCGACCCGGATGTGATTACTATTGACGGC
>CBDUDJ010000326.1:0-3797 GCA_965365885.1 uncultured Gammaproteobacteria bacterium | reverse complement strand
GGGTGCTGAGCCCGCAATACACCCCGCAACAAAAGTCGGTTTCGGTGACTATCAGGCCAACGGAGTGATGGCCGCTGCCAAGAAAATGCAGCGCAATCCCCGGGAACTCGCAGAGCGAGTCGTCGACCAGGCGAAGGTGGAAGATCTCGCAGGCAAGCTCGAAGTTGCCGGACCCGGCTTCATCAACATCCATTTAAGTGATGCTTTTCTGAGCGAACGGCTAGACGTCGATACCGCTCTGTTGGACCGCGTCGGGCAGGCTCAGAGAGTGGTGGTTGATTATTCCAGCCCGAATCTCGCCAAGGAAATGCACGTCGGCCATCTGCGCAGCACAATAATTGGCGATGCGCTGGCGCGGGTGCTGGAAAAACTGGGTCATGAGGTGATACGCCAGAATCATGTCGGCGACTGGGGTACGCAGTTCGGCATGCTGCTCGCGCATCTCGAGGATGTCGACGGCGATTCCGAGGTGCTTGCGGACCTCGAAGACTTCTATCGGATTGCGAAATCACAGTTCGACGACGACCCGGAGTTTGCCGAGCGCAGCCGCAGCAAGGTCGTGAGCCTGCAGGCCGGAGATCCAGCGATCCGTGCCCAGTGGCAGAAATTTATCGAAATATCCCTGTCTCACTGCCAGCAAACCTATGAGCGGCTCGGGGTGACTCTAGCGATGACCGATGTTATGGCGGAGAGTGCCTACAACGACGAGTTACCGGACATCATCGACAAATTGCGTGAAGCCGATCTGCTGACGGAATCCGATGGCGCACAATGCGTGTTCCTGGATGAGTTCACCGGCAAGGATGCCAAGCCATTGCCAGTAATCGTGCAGAAGTCCGACGGCGGTTATCTCTATTCCACCACAGATCTTGCGGCCGTGAGATTGCGTTCGCGGGATCTTAAAATCGACAGAGCGCTCTATCTGACGGATGCGCGTCAGAGCCTGCATTTCAAACAGATATTCGCTGTCGCCCGCAAAGC
The DNA here is from genome assembly GCA_965365885.1 of uncultured Gammaproteobacteria bacterium. Taxonomy (GTDB): domain Bacteria; phylum Pseudomonadota; class Gammaproteobacteria; order Pseudomonadales; family Azotimanducaceae; genus SZUA-309. The sequence continues at coordinate 2,816 of CBDUDJ010000326.1, read as the reverse complement.
CGGTTTCTGTGATGAGTCCCTTGCGCTCGAACATCACCCCTTCGGCAACATGTTGGGGAAAGATGGCAAACCATTCAAAACACGTGAAGGCGGGGTCATCAAACTCAATGAACTGCTTGATGAAGCGGAATCTCGAGCACTGGCGCTGGTGAGCGAAAAGAATCCGGACCTCGATGCCGCCGAGCGATCTGAAATTGCCCGCATAGTCGGCATCGGCGCAGTCAAGTACGCAGACCTCTCCAAAAACCGAACCAGCGACTACATCTTCGATTGGGACCAGATGCTTTCGTTTGAAGGCAACACTGCGCCTTACCTGCAGTACGCCTACTCGCGGATCCGGAGCATCTTCCGCCGCGGCGGGATCGACGCCGATAATCTCACCGGCAAGGTCAGTCTCGATACCGCCGAAGAGCGTGCGCTTGCAGTGAATCTCGTGCGCTTTCAGGAAGTGCTGGAACAGGTTGCGCAGGACGGCTTCCCGCACTTTCTCTGCACCTATTTATTTGCCCTTGCGACGTCGTTCATGCGGTTTTACGAAGCCTGCCCGATTCTCAACGCAGACGACCCTGTCAAAGTCAGTCGTGTGCTGTTGTGCCGGCAAACGGCGCAGACATTGCAGGAGGGTCTTTCGCTACTCGGCATAGGCACCGTGGAAAGAATGTAGTACCCGGTACTACTTCAGGCGGTTGCGGTCTTCGGGATTGTGTAGGACTGCAGCTCTGCAACGAAGTCGTGCAACGCCTGGATGCCAGTTGCCTCGGCATCGATACACCATTGCTTGAGCGCCTGCAGCATTTCTTCGGCGTTGCCACCGCGTTTGGCCCACACTTCCTGCAGGCGCAGCCGGAACTCATAGATGGTTTTTATCGTGGCGCTGGATTCGATCAGCTCGTCGATGTGAATCCTGGCGGCCGCATCAACAAGCGAGGACTCCAGGGTCAGGGCCTTCTTGGCTCGGCGCACTGCCTGCCGCGTCGCGGTGACCTCCTGCTCGACCAGTGGTTTCACCACATCCTCGGCATATCTGGACATTACCCGGAACCGGTCGTTGAGCAACGCCCAGGCGGTGTCGATATCGAGCGTGCGTTTGCCTGGAATTTTCTCTACAACCGGACCCGTGCTGCGTGGCTTCGCCAGACCGAACGTCTGGAAAAGACGTATCCAGAACCAACCCATATCGAACTCCCACGGCTTCTGTGAAAGCTTGGCGGAGTTCGGATAGGTGTGATGATTGTTGTGCAGTTCTTCACCTGCAATCAGGATGCCCCAGGGCAAGATGTTGGTCGCAGCATCCGGACATTCGAAATTGCGATAGCCCCAGAAATGACCGATGCCGTTGATAACCCCCGCGGCAAAGAACGGTGTCCATACCATCTGCACCGCCCAGATTGTCAGACCGATTGGCCCAAACAATGCAATGTCGACCAGCGCCATCAGCGTGATACCCAGCGAGGTGTGGCCGCTGTAGACGTTGCGCTCCAGCCAGTCATCCGGGCAACCCGCGCCATAGCGATCGATGATTTCGGGCTGTGCTGCGGCAGTTTTGTACGATTCTGCGCCCTGCCAGAGAATTTTCTTGAGTCCCTGTATCTGAGGGCTGTGAGGGTCATCGGGCGTTTCACAAACCGCGTGATGCTTGCGGTGGATGGCCGTCCACTCTCTGGTAACCATACCGGTGGTCAGCCACAGCCAGAGGCGGAAAAAATGCTGGAGCACGGGATGCAGATCCACGGCCCGGTGCGCTGAGTGACGGTGCAGATAGACCGTGACGGATATCATCGTGATATGCGTAACAACCAGGGTAAAAACCACCAGTCCGAGTGCGGAAAGATCCCACAATCCGTTGCTAAACCATTCCAAAAAGGCATTCACCTTCACAGGCCTCCCGTGCGAGTTATAGTGTCAGGGGGAAATTTCGCGGCATTGTGCCCACAATCCCCAGAAAAAGCCACCTTACATTGGTCCCGTTAAAAGTCCCGTAAATCAATTCGGCGGTGGTTTGAAAGTATACCGATTGGAGCCATCACGGTAGCGTGTAATACGCCCGCTTGTGAACTGCATCATGGCACAATTGCCATCTTAGAGAACTGGGACTTCTACTTACTGATGATGCGCTTCACGACCCTGATCAATGCTGCCGATCTCCGCGAATTCAAGCAATCGCATCCGAAAAACGTAAAGATACTAGACTGTCGCGGCCGTCTGGGAGACCGGGACTTCGGTCCCCGGGCCTACGCGGCAGGCCATATTCCCGCTGCCGCCTATCTCAGCCTCGATGACGATCTGGCAGCACCAGCCGGTGCGGCCGGCCGGCACCCGCTACCGAATGCCGGCCAACTCGCCGCACATCTCGCCGGGCTTGGGATCAACGCAGCTGACCAGATTGTGGTCTACGACGACGCCGGTGGCGCATTTGCCGCCCGCGCCTGGTGGTGTATTCGCTGGCTGGGGCACGCAGCGGTAGCGCTCCTGGACGGTGGCATCGGGATTTCTCGCGATCATCTCCAGTTGCCCGAGGTTCAAGTACTGGTCGTGATCGTACACGTCCATTTCCACCGCCCGGCCAAGCCAGCTTCTGGCACCGGCAATGTCGCCTGCGCCTTGGATCCGCATCCTGGCCAGGGTGCTGTATACCAGCGCCCTCCCCGGCTCCAGGGCATTGGACCGGAGAAGCCACTGCTCGGCGGCCTCGTACTCACGCATAAGCCCATAGGTTTCTGCTACGCTATGCGCGACGTCTGCGGTTCGCGGCGCCAGCTCGGCCGTGCGCAGATAACGCTCCAGAGCCCCCCGCGTGTCGCCCTTACGGCGGAGGA
>CBDUDJ010000325.1:0-3797 GCA_965365885.1 uncultured Gammaproteobacteria bacterium | reverse complement strand
GGTCTGCATTAAGCCGCAGCTGTAGGTCACCGCGCGTGCTAATACTGGCATGCGAAACACCGCAAGGCTGAGGCCGACGCCCACGAGCACCGAAGCGGCCAGGGCGATGAGCGTAAGCTTCAGGTGTTGCACAGTGTTGTCGATCAACGACGACCAGAGCCTGTCATCCGTAACACGCACACTGGCAAGGCTCTGCGCCGCCAGAAACTCATTCGCCACGCTCGCAAACGTTCGACCACCGACAACCACCTGAGCGTTGAGCCGGCGCATCTGCACATCATCGAGTCGGCCGGCGAGTTGCAGAAGAGCAGTTTGCGCACGCTCAGGGAGTTCATCTCGGATGAGAGGAACGGCCAGGTATTGCGGGAAGTAGCGTTTGTCATCTTCGAGCAGAACGAGATCATAGCGTTCGAGTTCACCGTCGGTCGAATAGGCATCGGTAATGTCGATGATGCCGTCTTCAACTGCCTGATAAGCCAGACCGTGTTCGATGCCCGAGACCGCCGGATCCAGATTGTAGGTAGCTACCAGCCCCGGCCAGCCATCTTCCCGCGCGAGAAATTCGTGGCTGACCACCACGTTCAACTCAGCATGTGCGCCGATGTCGCCAACTGTCTGCAGGCCAAGCTGCTCTGCCGTTGCGCGCCTGACGGCCATTGCGTACGTGTTGTTGAAACCGAAGGCAGCCAGGAGACTCAAGCCCCTCCCTGCAATGGCCGCGTCGATTTCAGTGAGTGTCTTAATTTCGGGCGCGGCCAGAATTGCCTGGCTGAGAGTTCCTGTGTACTCCACGTAAAGGTCGATCTCGTCGTTGACCAATGCCTCGAAGCAGATGAGCGTGCCGCCAAGGCCGAAGCGTCGTTCAACGTCGAAGCCTGCCTCCTCAAGAACCTGTGCGACAATTTCTCCAAGGAGATAAGATTCGTTGAAGTTCTTACTGGCTACCCGGATAGGCGGTGTATCGGCAGCAAACGAAACACGGCAAACACCGCTAGCCAGCGCGCCCAGCAGCAGCAGGATCACTACGCGACGCAGCAGACCACCTGCGCAGACGAACGCTGTGGGCTGATTGCCCACCTAAAGCTGATCCCGCAAGAGTTTGGCCACATACTCATCTGCCGGTGCTGCAACCACATCCTGTGTGGGACCAGACTGCGAAATCCTGCCACCGTTGACGATGACCAGGTGGCTGGCCAAGCGGACGGCCTCGCGCATGTCGTGCGTCACGAGCAGCGTGCTGACGCCTTCGTGTTCCTGGACGAACTGAAAGCGTTCGTAGATTCCCACCCGGGTAATCGGATCCACTGCCGAGAACGGCTCATCGAGGAGCAACAAATTCGGCTTCAAAAGCAACGCCCGACACAAACCCACACGCTGTTGCTGGCCGCCTGAAAGCTCTGCCGGGTAGCGCTGCGAGACCTCTTCGGACAGGCCCATCTGGTCGAGCAACTCAACATAGCGCTGCTGCATCGCCGTTTCAGTCCACTTCTCGAGCCTGGCAAGCAGCAGTACGTTTTCGCGATTAGTCAGATGCGGGAAAAGACCGGCTCCCTGCACGGAGTACCCGATGCTGCGCCGGAAACGAACCCGGTCTGAGGGAATGGCTTCACCGAACACGCGCACCTCACCACAATCGGGATCCAGTACCGCGTTCACCAGCTGCAGCAGTGTGGTTTTACCACTGCCGCTTTCGCCGACGACGGCTGTCGTTACAGCTTTTGGCAACGCGAGGTGGACGTCGTCAAGAACCTTTTGCCCGGGCAGAAATGATTTGCTGACTCCGCAGAGTTCGACGCAATAAGTCACTGCGGATATCGTTCGGTCAGTCCAGCGGCGTGTTCCACCAACGCATCGAGCAGCCGTGTGCGACGCTCGTTTTCAGCCTCAGTAACACGATCGCCATCATCACCTTGAGTACGCAGCTTCGCAATTCGCTGCGTATACGCCTGCAGAGTAAGCCACGGTGCTTCTTCAGCATGTAGTTTGGCCGTTACGAATTCCTGCCATTGGGCAACTTCTGTTGGGCTGAGCAATTCGCTGAAGTTTCTCGCTTTCAGCCGCTGGCTCAGATTCACCAGTCGTTTATCGTCGTAATCCAGATCAAGCCAGTTACCCGCGAGCAATCCCTCCTGCAGCGACGCGCAACGACTGCGATCAGAGTCCTGCAGAAAAGCGTCGTACAACGCAGCTTCAGGATCGATAGCCGCATCCTGCTTGCGGTCCCGGTAGACGCGCGCAATCTTCTGGGCGACTCCACGCTTCTGCAAGCGACGCTTGCGCTCTTCTATTGCCTTTTTATCGAACCCGATTCTGGAAATATTCTCCTCGGTCATCACTTCGAGACCGGCGACAAAAGGGCAGCGATTTATTCTGATTTCCTTGAGCGGTGGACGTTGCTTTGCGCCTGCTTTGAACAGATTCTCGCCAATCTGCTCGGCCGACCATTGCAGGAGCGGTTCGATATCTTCGCTGAGATCCGCAACGATTATGGAATTGCTGTTCGTGGGATGCCGACAGACCGATACAATCGGCGCGCTGCAGTATCGCTCACGCGGATACATGCCCGATACGTGCAGGCAAGTTCGCGACCCATAGGGTTCGAGTAATTTTCTGGCCTGCTTCTTGTAACGCTGACCGAAGTAGTAATCGTAGAGTCTTGGTTGCGCCGTCTTGATGAGCTTCGCTAGAGCGACCGTTGCCCGCACATCCGACAGCGCATCGTGTGCGTTGCCGTGCTCGAGTCCATTGGCCTTCGTCAAAAGCTCCAGCCTGTACACAGGCAGGCCCTCTTCGGTTACCGGCCATTCAATGCCGTCGCGACGCAGCGCACCACAGGCTCGAACGAGATCAATGATGTCCCAGCGCGAGTTGTCGTTCTGCCATTCCCGTGCATACGGCTCGAGCAGCATTCGATAAAAACCATTGCGGATGAACTCATCATCGAATCGCAGACTGTTGTAGCCCACGACACAGGTCTGTGCCTGGCTGAAAAGCCCCTGTACCCGAGTGAGCATCTCCCACTCGCTGATGCCTTCGCGCAACGTCTGCGCGGGTGTGATGCCAGTGACGAGCGTGGCATCCGGTACAGGCAATACGTCATCGGCCAGTTTGACGTAAGTACAGTACTCATCGCCGATGGGATTGAGATCCATGTCCGTGCGAAATCCTGCAAACTGGACTATGCGATCCCAACGAGTCTGTGTGCCTGATGTTTCCAGGTCATACCAGTAGAGACTGTTTGTCATAGATTCGCTGCAGATGTGTTAGTCAGATCAGTTGCTTTCGGTCGGTGCCATTGGCAACCTTGCGGCCACAGATCCGGGTTTCAGGCCGTTAATGTCCCTCGCAGGCACTTTTTCAATCAAATCATTCAAGCAACTCGCCTTTCCAGCAGGCCCCATCCTCGCCGTAGCGGCAGCATACCTCATGTCAGCCAGTGGATTCTCAGCGGATGCTGCCATCACGCTGGGCGTCACGGTGATCTGCATTGTCTGGTGGGTGTTCGAGCCCATCCCCATCCCAGCCACTTCGTTTATTCCTCTGGGGCTACTGCCACTAACCGGCGTTCTAACGCCCGTTGCGGTCGCCGAATCTTACGGCAGTCCGCTCATCCTGTTGCTCCTCGGCGGCTTCATCCTGGCAACCGCGCTGGAAAAAAACCACGCACATCGACGAATTGCGCTCCACATTGCAATGCCACACCACTGGCTTTGGTGAGCAACGGGATTGCTTGACCGAGACGGAATGCGACGGGGCAAGGGTGGCCGCCTGCGATACTGCCAACTCCTTCAATGTAC
>CBDUDJ010000324.1:0-3811 GCA_965365885.1 uncultured Gammaproteobacteria bacterium | reverse complement strand
ATCGGCACTGGAATTGTGGAAATCGAACCACAGACCACGATTGTGCAAGCGGAGGATCGGCGCGATGAGATCGCGCATGCCGGTGTGGGTGCAAACATTTACCTGAGCGATCGTTTCATTCTGCGTTTCGAATATAAGCGCCATACGGTGTTTACCAGTCGCGACGACAACGAAGAGTTAGACCAATGGAAAACAGGTTTCAGCATATTTTTCTAAACATCTGTCTGCTTGGAGTAGCGCTGGTGGGTCTCTCACCTGCTGTTTTTGCGGCGACAGATCCCGCCGATCTCGAACTCGAACCGCTGGTGGTACGCGAACCTGAACGGCGCCAGGTCGACATCGACCGGCTCGATACCGAAGACTGGGAGGTCGGAGTCTTCGCGGGGTTGATGAGCGTTGAAGATTTCGGCACCGACACACTCACGGGTGTACGAGTTGCCTATCACGTGACCGAGGACTTCTTCGTTGAAGGCCAGTACGGAATGACAGATCTCGGACAGACGAGTTTCGAGCGACTCAGTGGTGGTGCTCAGTTGTTGACGGACGATCAGCGCGAAATGAGTTACTACAATCTGTCGGTCGGCTACAACATCTTTCCGGGAGAATCATTCATCTCGAGTCGCTGGGCGTTCAAAGGTGGCTTGTACGTAATCGCTGGAATCGGCAGCACCGACTTCGCGGGCGATGAACGATTTACGATAAATGCCGGCCTCGGTTACCGGCTGATTGCCACCGACTGGCTTGCGTTCCATTTCAACGTGCGTGACCACATCTTCGATTCTGATCTGCTGGGCAACGAAGAGACTCTGCACAACATCGAATTTTCAGGTGGTCTTACGATCTTTTTTTAGAGGGTATAAGTTATGTTGCGAAAAATTTTATACACCTCCTGTCTCATAGCGGCTGTGCTGAGCAGCGGGTGCTCTTCGATGGAACTCAAGCCCTGGGTGAGTCCTTACGAACGCAACAACCTGGCCGACCCCATCATGAGTTTCAATCGATCGCCAATTGCCAGTGCCTACATGCATCACGTCTATCAGGCGAGGGAAGGTGCACGTGGCGCAGAAGGTGGTTCCGGAGGTGGCTGTGGCTGCAACTAGCCAGCGCCTGGAATTGATTTTCAAGGACGTAAAGCCATTGGCTGTGGTTGGTCGCATGGTCAGCTTCCTGCTTGGCTTGTGGCTGGTGCTGCTGGCAGGCAACTCTCAGGCAGCCATCCTGCCCGAAGACCGCTCAGACGTGATGTATCACGGCTACGATGGCGGTGGGTTGGAGGTGGTTGGTCCTTCTGTGCTGGTGCGCAAAGGTTATAAAGACATGATATCGGTCTGGGGCAACTACTACGTTGATACGATAACGAGTGCTTCGATCGACGTGGTAACGACCGCCAGCGAATACGAAGAAGAGCGTGACGAAGCGAGCATCGGAGTCGATTACCTGCACGGTAAAACGTTCATGGGCTTGTCCTATACCAATAGTGAGGAAAGCGATTACACCGCAAACAGTGTCCGCTTCGGCATCAGTCAGGATTTCTTCGGCGATCTCACCACATTGGGGATCAGCTACGCTCGGGGTTGGGACGAAGTCAGACGTAACGGCGACGATGCCTTTTTGGAGGATACCGACCGACAGAGCTACCGTGTCGATTTGACTCAGATCGTAACGAAAAATCTCATTATGAATCTCAACTATGAGGGTGTGACCGACGAGGGCTTTTTGAACAATCCCTATCGCCAGGTGCGCTACCTCGATTCAGGTGCCGCGCTCGGTTACAGCTACGAAGCCGAGATTTATCCTCGGACCAAAACCTCCAGCGCGACCGCGCTGAGAGCGATGTACTATCTGCCATACCGGGCATCGCTGAAAGCAGAAGCGCGCTACTACACCGATACGTGGGGAACGAATGCCTGGAATGTGGAGCTTGCCTACGTACACCCCTTACCTAAAGGGATCACGCTCGATGTGAAGTATCGCTTCTACGATCAGACGGCGGCTGATTTTTACAGCGATCTGTTTGATCGTTCGCAGGCACAGAATTTCCTTGCGAGGGATAAGGAACTTGCGACCTACACCACACATACGATTGGCGCTGGGATCAGTTATGAGTTTGCAGTCCCCTGGGTTTCGTTTCTGAAGAGAGCTGAAGCGAGCCTGTTTGTCGACTACATCCTTTTCGATTACGAAGACTTCCGCGACGTCCGTGTCACCGGTGTCGCGCCAGGAAATGAGCCGTTTTACGATTTCGATTCGATCGTTACCCGCGCCTACATTTCCGTCTGGTACTAGCAGCCCATTAGAACTTCGACGGCGGCTGCAAACCGCTACCCGCTCGTTGAAAGCTGTGCCGCGCAGAAATCGAGCACTTTCTCCCAGGCGTCTTCACTGTGCACTTCCCGGTATCTTTCAGGTGTCGGGAAGTTCTGAAAAGCGTGACCAGCGCCATCATAGCGATGAAACTCGAAATCGATACCGGCTTCGCTTAACGCCCGGGCATAGTCGTCGACGTCCTCAGGTGTGGGATTTAAATCATCATTGCCAAAAAATCCCGCAACGGCACAGCGAATATCACCTGCAAGGCTCAATGCAGGTGGGTTGCCCGTGCCCATTGCGAGTTTGATTCGGCCACCGTAGAAGATCGCGCAGGCTGCAAGATCAGGATTGTGGCAGGCGGCGAGCCAGGCGACGCGGCCACCCCAGCAATGGCCGACGACTCCTATACGAGAGGGATCTAACGACGTGTTGCTGCTGAGTAATTCGTAGGCTGCCTGCATGTCGGCCACCATCCAGTCATCGCGACTGCCGTCACGCTTGAGCTTGATATCGGCTGACTTCGGCCACCAGTGGAATATGAATGGGACAGCAACCGCATAGCCGTGTGCTGCAAATCTTGCCGCTGTGCGCAGGGTGAACTCATCGTTTTCAAGCCCCGTATGACCCACGGGTATGTGCTGGGCGAGAAGAAGGCCTGGATGGGGCCCGGCACCGCCCGGCATGAAGACGAACACCTCCATGGCGCTGCCCTCGACGGTTACCGTTTCGATCTGATAATTGAGCTCACTCATCGGCAGAACCCGCTGGTGGAGACACAATGTCCGGGTATCATGCGCTGGCATCAACGCTACAGCAACGCACCGGCCAGACGGGCCACTTCCGCAAGAGAGCTTTGAACGTATAATGCGCGCGCTATGACTGTTCGCACCCGCATCGCACCATCCCCCACGGGCGACCCCCATGTCGGCACCGCATATATGGCGTTGTTCAACTGGGTGTTCGCGAAGAGCCAGGGAGGGCAGTTCATCCTGCGTATAGAGGACACCGACGTTGCCCGCAGCACGCCCGAGTCAGAGCAGATGATTCTCGACTCTCTGCGCTGGCTCAATATCGACTGGGACGAAGGGCCGGATGTCGGTGGTGAACACGGACCGTATCGGCAGAGTGCGCGCAAGCACATCTATCAGGAACACGCCCGGAAATTGCTCGAATCCGGTCATGCATTCCACTGTTTCTGCACGGCCGAGCGGCTGGATGAGATGCGCACCGCACAACGGGCGGCGGGTGAAAACCCGCGCTACGACGGGCAGTGTCTGGCGCTCGGCGCAACTGAAGTACAACAGCGCCTCGACAAAGGTGAACAACACGTCATCCGGATGAAGGTGCCACAAGAGGGCGTATGTACGTTCGATGACGTGTTGCGTGGCAACATTGAGATTCCCTGGTCACAAGTGGACATGCAGGTGCTCGTCAAACATGACGGGTTTCCTACATATCACCTGGCGGTGGTGGTAGACGACCATCTCATGCAGATCACGCA
>CBDUDJ010000323.1:0-3815 GCA_965365885.1 uncultured Gammaproteobacteria bacterium | reverse complement strand
CTCCTGCATTTCTTTGGCGACATAGATATAACGCGCTTCTCTCGCTGCTGCTGGCGATGGGGCATCACGTTGGGCTCTACGGTCTGCTCTATCGCATCCCAGGTTTCGACCTGGTCCGCTACCCATCGAAGTTCCTCCTTCTCGTCGCATTCTGCGTGGCTGGTCTGGCTGGACGGGGATTCGATCTGCTGTCAGAGAGCTGCACAGCACGCCTGCAGCGCGGCTTGATTGTGATCGGCGCGGTGCTCGCCGGACTAGGCGTCGACTATTGCATCCATTTTTTGTCACACCACACCGGTGACAGTACCGGCGACCTGACGCACGCCGAAAAAACCAGGCGGACGATTGGAACCGTATTCTGGAGGTCGCCAACGCTTCGGTCGGCGATGTCCCCAATGCAGGGCCGCAGGACGAGTGGCTGGGAAACCGGCGAGACTTCGATGGTGGCGTTCAGGACCACTTCGTCGTCACCGAAGACGGTAGCGTGGTCGGCTACGGCGCGATCGAGAACACGCCGGACGCACCACTCGATGCCTATCGCGTATTCATCGTCGCGGCTCCGGAAACGCTCGCCCGTCTTGGCAACGAGATGTATGGGAGGGCTGCTGGACTACTGGCACGACGGCGTGCGGCCGCATCCTGGTTCGTGGAGTACGCGGCGGATGCCCGATTCGTCACCTTCATACAATCCTGGGGTTACACCGAAACGCGGCGGTTCGTTCATGAAGGTCGGCAATTGGTGGTTATGAGCAAGCAGCACACTGACGAATCTATCCAGACATGATGCAGGATCCGCTGGCCGCCCTATCAATCTACGCAGAGGTATCTGTTGCATTGGTCGGCTTTTCAGGCATCGTGATTGCCTTCGGCCGTCGCTCACATGGCGAACTGAGTCGCCTGGAAACCCGGCGATTGTCGAACCTGTTCGCATGCTCAGGTTTAGTGCTGGTGATGTCCTTGGTGGGTATTGCTCTTGTCCACCAGACGATCGACCCGAAGCTGCTATGGCGGGGCGGAAGTGCCGGGGTTTTTCTCATCGGAACGGTCTGGCTGATCTACGACTGGCGGACTATCCGCCGTCTGGACCCGGGGGAACGGGCAGGGGTCAATCGCTACATCCTGTATCCGTTCACCTTTCTGGCATTGCTCGCGCTGGTGCTGCAGCTGGCAAACGTGTTTGTCATCGCTGAAACCTGGCCCGTGTTTCTGGCATTCGCTTTCCTGGTCACATTTGCGCTGCAGCAGTTCGTGCTGCTGATCCGGATGGGCTATGGCGATGGATGATAAGGTCGTAACGACATCCGCGCCGATCCACGGCAGTTGTTTGTGTGGCGCCATCGCCTTCGAGGTCGACGAACTAGCCGGACCGATCGGACACTGCCATTGTCAAACCTGCCGCAAGGCGCACAGCGCAGCGTTTGCCACTACGGCACGAGTCAAGCGCAAACACTTCCGCTGGACGCAGGGTGAAAGTCTGCTCAAGCATTTCGAATCTTCTCCCGGCAAGTTGCGCCACTTTTGTGGGGAGTGTGGTTCTCAGTTGATTGCCGAGTGGGTCGATCAACCAACCGTGATCCTCAGGCTGGGTGTACTGGACAACGATCCCGGCGCCACCGCAGTGGTACACATCTGGACATCTCACGACCGACCGTGGCTGGCCTACAGTCCGGATTTACCACACTATCCGGAGGGCGTGCCACACAAATGACGGCAGCGGGCAGCACATAGTTTTGGCGGCACCTCCCCATCATGTTGACCTGACCGTCACAGACCTGGAGCGGTCCGTCGATTTCTACAGCCAGGTGCTCACGGAACTCGGCTTTGAGTCCATCCCGGTCGATCCAGGCGATGCACCCTGCTGGGAAATCCGCGGCGGCGATCTACCGACGTTCGGAATCGCCTTGCATCGCGCACGCTCAAACACGCGCCATGATCGATTCGCCGCTGGTCTTCACCATCTGGCATTTCGGGCGGGGAGCAGAGCGGAGGTTGACCGCTTCTATCGCTTTCTTTCAGGTCGGCACCTTGAAGTGCTCGACGCACCAACGGAGTACGACTACACGCCAGGCTACTACGCCGTGTTCTTCGCGGATCCTGACGGTCTCAAACTCGAACTGGTCTACGAACCCGACTGACAGTGGGATGCCGCGGCGTGATAATGGTTCCACTGCATGGGGGGAGACTGTGATGATCCGCGGTTCGTGTTTATGTCAGGGCGTGACGTTTCAGGTCGACGGAAAGATCAGCGATATCGGCTACTGCCACTGTTCGAAGTGCCGCAAAGTATCCGGCGCCAACTCCAACGCGGTGTTGATTACCGCTGCAAAAAGTTTCACCTGGCTGCAAGGCGAGGATCTAGTCAAAGTCTACGAAATGTCGGATGGATGGGCCTCCACGTTCTGCAGCGGGTGCGGTTCTCCATTGCCTATGAGCGGCGCTGAGGGAAAGCTCTACTGGGTGCCGGTCGGAGCACTCGACGACGATCCAGGAGTTCCGGTCGCGCAGCACATTTTTGTCGACAGCAAAGCGTCCTGGGAGGTGATCGGTGACGACGCGCCACAGTACCCGGAGGAGGCACCCGTCAGTGACACGCGCTGATCACGATTCTCTTCCGGGCGGCAGGTAAATGCCGAGGCAAGGCTGATCGCTGAGCCCTGGCAGGCTACGCGCGAGACTGTACCCGGCGGCGTTCGCTACTGCGTCACAGAGTTCGAATCGCCCCTGTCTTTCGGCGGGCTGTTCGACCACCTGGAATCCAATCCGGATTTCGCCGATTTCTACACGCATCTGCTTTCCGGCTCCGAGTTCCAGGCGTTCTTCTGGGAGCTTCCGGCACTGACGCTGAATACGCTCGACCAACCTGCCGAATTCGTACTGATGGATGCGCCGGCGCTGTCTCGGGCACCCGTGGATTCAAGCCCTTTCGAGAGCACTTTCGCTGCGGCCGGGAAAGAGCGTGTAGTCAGCTTCGACAATCTCGGTGGAGATGCGTTGCTGGTCGCGCCCTGCCCGATCCCTGCCAGCGCAATTTACGGGCATCTTGCCAGTTTCGTTAGAGATGCCCCCGCAAGCCAGATCGGTGAGTTCTGGCGGTGTGTCGCGTGCACCTTCGAGCGCACCGTTTCCCAGACGCCAGTGTGGATCAGCACCTCGGGCCTCGGAGTAATCTGGCTGCACGTACGGCTGGACAGCTATCCGAAGTACTACACGCACGCGCCCTACCGCACGCCCCGCTGATGAGATGAGATGATCACTACCATCAAAGCCTTGGCATGGAGTACATTCTCCGGTCCTGCAACCAATTCGAGCCGTCGAGGTGTGCCATGTGCAGAAACATCAAGACCTTGTACAACTTCGAACCCCCGGCAACGGATGACGAAGTCCGGGCGGCCGCTGTTCAGTTCGTGCGTAAAGTGAGCGGCTTTCAGAAGCCCTCCCAGAGCAACGAAGTCCCCTTCGAGCGTGCTATCGATGAGGTTGCAGACACCGTCGACCGTCTGCTGAAGGTGCTCGTGACGAACGCGCCCGCTAAAGATCGCGAGGAAGAGGCGGCCAAGGCACGGCGCCGCGCGGTGCAACGCTTCGGTACACCGGCATGATCCGAACGATTCTGGCGCTGCTGCTGTTGTGGAGCGGCGGTGGTCTTGTCGCTTGCAGCCAGGCAGATTCGCAGAACGGTGCTGTGCAGTCGCAAGTGCTCGCCGCACGCATTGCAAGCGGCGAGGCACCACTGATACTTGACGTGCGTACCCCCGCCGAATTCGCCGAGGGTCACATCCCTGGGGCGATCAATATTCCACATGACGAACTGGCGG
>CBDUDJ010000322.1:0-3828 GCA_965365885.1 uncultured Gammaproteobacteria bacterium | reverse complement strand
GTCGATCGACATTTCCCTGCAGAGCGCCTCGTCGGCCGTCTGGGCATACTTCGTATCACCAACGATGCTGTGCCCTGAAGCGGCACTGTGGACCCGAATCTGATGGGTTCTGCCGGTGATGAGCTGTGCGATCAGGAGGCTCGCACGACCGCTACGCGCTTCGACGCTGAACTCGGTAGCACTCTCCTTGCCCGCGGGATCGACACGCACCCGCCGCTCGCCGGAGTTGGTCAGGTACTTCCGCAAAGGCAGGCGCACGCTGGTGCGAAAATCCGGCCACAGACCATGGACAATGAGCGCATAGCGTTTGCCCATTGTGCCAGCACGAATACTCTCATGAATGCGACTGAGCGCGCGGCGATTCTTGCTGACGAGCAGGCAGCCTGAGGTATCCCGATCGAGGCGGTGTGCCAGTTCCAGGCGATCATTCGGCCGTAATCGACGCAAAGCCTCAATCACGCCGAATGCCACGCCGCTGCCACCGTGAACCGCAATACCGGCGGGTTTATCGAGAACCAGCAGGTCAGCATCTTCGAAAATGATTGCCGCTTCGACCCTGCTGAGCTGCTCAGAGCCGATGAAAGTTTCCTGCGTCTGCCGGCCAGGCCGATACGGAGGAATACGGACCTCATCGCCCGCCTCGAGTCGATACGTTGGCTTGATACGCCCCCCATTGACCCGGACCTCCCCTTTACGCAACATCCGATAAACGCGGCTTTTCGGCACATCGCTCAACGTCCGCAGCAGGAAGTTGTCAATTCGCTGACCCGCGTCGTCTGCGACAGTTACCTTGCGGACCTTACCGTGAGCCGCGTGGGCTGCGACGCCTGATGGCGCGCCTGGTGGGGGTGGTGATTGGTCAGTCTTCATGTGATGGAAATCGCATTTTCTCTAAATGTTTGAAGGACTTACCCGATACTGCTAACATTCGGGCGCCCGATCACATAGTGGCGGGCAATTTCCGGCTACAACCGGACACGACGCCAGAGGATGAGTTGATTTACCACTGGCCTGTTTGGAGTGACGTTAGACGGCATTCCAAGTTAACGTAATTATTGCGAGTTAAGCCAACAGTTAGGCGAAATGCAATTCGGATTGCGATCGAGAGAATCGGCCTGCAGACACTTCCACAGACACATCTGTAGATAAAACCGTCGTAAGACAGACCTTCGCGCCGATCTAAATCCAATGCACACGAGCAATGCACAGAAAGCAATATTCATAGCGGTCCGCTGCCCTTGCAACTTATCGAGCAGGCAGCGGCTAGGATTAAAAGTCACGAATAGATATTGCGAAACGGTATTGCAAAGACAATATCGCGACGAGAGATGGAAACATCGAGAACATGACACTGCGGCGAGAAGGAATTTTCGACGCAAATGGGAATTCGCAACAAAGCCCGCATGGGCCGTCGTTGCTCCACAGACCGATCCGCTCACAAATCTGGTGTTTGCGGATCTCACGGGTTTGTCTTCCAGATAGAAGTCCGGTGAGTTTCAGCCGGTTCTAAACTGTTCTCGATCCAGCGACCGGATAAATCATCGGCCGCTGCCACATCTCACAGTGCATTCAGCCTTTCCTGGCGTGACAAGCAGCTTTTTTGCCCAATGGTGGACGATATTGGAAGTTCCACCGGCGAGGAAGTGAACAGGAAACCTACGCATGCAAAGAATGTTGATCAACGCCACGCAACCTGAAGAAGTCAGAGTTGCGCTCGTCGACGGCCAGAAACTCTACGATCTCGACATTGAAAATGTCGGACGGGAGCAGAAGAAGGCCAGCATCTACAAAGCTCGTATCACACGGGTTGAACCAAGCCTTGAAGCCGCATTTGTCGATTTCGGTGCCGACCGTCACGGCTTTTTGTCTCTCAAGGAAATCTCCCGCGAGTACTTCAAGAAAAAGACCAACGGCAACGACAAGCTGATCATCCAGGAACTGATCAGCGAAGGTCAGGAAATCGTCGTCCAGGTTGACAAGGAAGAGCGTGGCAACAAGGGTGCTGCACTCACCACATTCATCAGCCTCGCCGGACGCTACATGGTGCTCATGCCGAACAACCCGCGTGCTGGAGGCATCTCCCGCCGAATTGAAGGCGAGGACCGCGATCAATTGCGCGACGCAATGAGCCAGCTCAACATCCCGCAGGGAATGGGTGTAATCATCCGTACGGCGGGCATTGGTCGTAGTGCAGAAGAACTGCAGTGGGACCTCGACTATCTGCTGCAGTTGTGGGAAGCCGTGCAGCGCGCCGATGGCGAAGAGTCAGCACCTAAGCTTCTCTATCAGGAAAACAGCGTCATTCTGCGGGCCATTCGCGACAATCTCCGCAAAGACGTTGGTGAACTGCTGATTGACGGTGAAGAGGCCTACAAAGAAGCACACACCTTCATCGATCAGGTCATGCCCCACTATAAAGATCGGGTTAAGTTCTATCAGGACGCTATTCCGCTCTTCAGCCGTTATCAGATCGAAAGCCAGATCGAGGCCGCGTTTCAACATGTCGTGAGGTTGCCCTCAGGCGGCAGCATCGTCATCGATCCAACCGAAGCATTGGTCTCCATCGACATCAACTCGGCACGCGCAACCAAAGGTGCCGACATCGAAGAGACTGCCCTCAATACCAATCTGGAGGCGGCCGAAGAGATTGCGCGACAACTGCGTTTGCGGGACGTCGGTGGCCTGCTTGTCATCGATTTCATCGATATGATATCAACCAAAAATCAGCGGGCTGTGGAAACCAAAATGCGCGAAGCACTCGAAGCCGACCGGGCACGCATCCAGGTTGGCAGAATTTCACGCTTCGGATTGATGGAGATGTCGCGGCAGCGGCTGCGACCTTCGCTCGATGAGCTGACTACCAAAGTCTGTCCCCGCTGTACCGGTCAGGGTCGAATTCGCGACACCCGCTCGCTGGCGCTCGCCATACTCAGACTCCTCGAAGAGGAATGCTTGAAGGAACGCAGTTCCGTGGTTCGAGCGATGGTACCGCTGAACATCGCATCGTTTCTGTTGAACGAAAAACGCCAGGATGTTTTCGACATCGAGCAACGCACAAACACGCATGTCGTGATCGTTCCCAACGTCAACATGGAAACCCCGCAGTTTGAACTGCAGCGAATTCGCGATGACGCTTTAGTCGAACAAGATGATGTCCCAAGCTACCAACTGACAGAAACTATGCAGGCGGTCGAGGAATCAGCGGCACCGACAACCCCGCCGCCAGCAGAAGTCCCGGCAGTTAAGGCGCAGCAACCAACCAGCCCCTCACCCGTGGCTCGCACGACCGCGCCAGTGGGTAAGCAACCACAGGGAGCTGCGGCGGCTGGCGAGACGAAGCCTGGAATTGTTGCACGCCTGGTGAAGTCGCTGTTCAGCGATGACAACGACCTGGAAGCCGAAGTTCTACCAGAGAAAAAGGCTCCGGCAAAAAGCCGCAGTCGCAACACCGGAGAAAAGCGGGACAACCGAGACAACCGGGGCAACAGGGACAACAGGGACAACAGGGACAACAGGGACAACAGGGACAGAAGCTCTGAGAACCGTTCCCGGGACAACCGTCGCGATCGAGATAACGACAATCAGAGCCAGCGCGACAGATCGCGCAACGGCAGAAAACGCGATGATTCTCAGTCCAGACGTGGCGAGCAGAACCGCGACGCAGGCGCGGATACCAATCGTGAGAAACGCGCGACTGAGGGAAATGGCGGGCGCCCGGAACGCCAGAAGACCGCTGAGCAGCCCAGGAAGGACACGACCCCCATCGAAGATCGCAAGCCATCTGATAAGGATATTGCTGCGAGCAGACGCAGGCCAAAACGCGATCGG
>CBDUDJ010000321.1:0-3841 GCA_965365885.1 uncultured Gammaproteobacteria bacterium | reverse complement strand
CCCACGAAGAAGACCAGCCTTGTCACCTGCAGCTGACAGACCCGGACATTCCGATCCGCCGCAACCTGCCTGATTTCGATGAACCGGCGCAACGCTATTGTCCGGCCGGGGTTTATGAAGTAGTTGAGGAGAACGGTCAGCCAAGCTTCGTCATCAACGGCCAGAACTGCGTGCACTGCAAAACGTGCGACATCAAGGATCCCGCCCAGAACATTACCTGGGTGGTGCCCGAGGGCACGGGCGGGCCGAATTATCCGAATATGTGAGTGTGGGTTTGTAATGCGGGATGTAATGCGGGACAGGCGGCATTAGGAGATGTCGCACAGACTCTCGGGAGAATACCTGGCCACGCAGAAAGGATGTCGAGACCGAAAGAACTAGCCGAGTTTAAAGCGTTCACCGCGGCTGCGGATCCAGTAGCTGCCGTCTTCTTCGGTGCACAGATCCACCAGGCGGTAGAAGAGCGGGCGAGTCAGCAACGCGTTGAGACCATCGCGAACATGTAGGTAGGGCCGTGGTGAGTCTGGCTCTTCCACCCAGACGGGGTGGTCCGAATCGGCGACCACGTAGTCATCCACGTTAGTAATGAAGAGCAGCTCCTGCGCCTCGCCCGCCCCTTTTACTTCGCAATCCACGGCCAGAAACGGAACGTCTGCTACGTCGATTAGGAGTCGTTCGGCGGGTGTGACGAGGCAATAACCGTCCGAGTCCTTGCGCAGAATCGTCGAGAAGAGTTTGACCAGAGCATCGCGAGTAAAAGGCTCACCCTCGTGAGTCCAGGTGCCGGCAGCGTCGATTCGAATGTCGATGCTGCCAGTACGCTCGGGTTGCCAGCTCTGTACTGGGGGAAGCCTGCGCTCGTCCTGAAGGGCGTTCAGGCGGTCGAAGAGCTCATTGATATCAGCCATTGCCGGTCGCTGTGAATTGGGTTTGCTGTCAATGGGGTTGCGACGAGAGTGAGTACTTTCACTCAGCCACCGATGAACTTCATCACGGTGACCTCACCTTTGAAGGAAAGATCCTGTTTGTCCCTGAGCGCGTGCACGAGACTGGATTGCAGTCGCGCCATCGCGTGATGTTCGGGCATCTGCAAAATGGGCTTGATGTCATGGTTTGCGGTGTTGGACAGGCAACCGTACAGAAAACCGTTGGACGACAGACGCAGGCGTGTGCAGGAGCTGCAGAAAGGCTCGCTTTCGTTGGCGATGATGCCGAAATTGCCGGCTCCTGGAATTTCGTAACGCACCGCAGTCGAGTCGTAGGGTGCGTCCGTGCGGGTGAACTCATAGGCAGCGCCGATCATCTCGAGAATTTCCTCCATCCCGAAGAAATCGACCTGGTATTGGTTGTTATGTTGCAGATGGCCCATGTTCATGAGCTCGATGAATCGAAGTTCGAAGCCCTGCTCCAGGCAGTAGTCGAGCATCGGCATGATCTGATCGGCGTTGCGGGTGCGCATCGGTACCATATTGATTTTGATACGCAAGCCAGCCGCGCGCAGCATTTCGATACCTGCGAGCACGGTTGCCAGATCACCCGATCGCGCAATGTTGCGGAAGTCGTCGGCATCCAGGGTATCGAGACTCACGTTGATTCGCTGGACGTTTGAGTTGAGCAGTACATCGGCCTTGCGCTGAATGAGCTGACCGTTGGTGGTAATCGAGACGTCAGCAAGTCCGAGGTCCATCACGGCTGGCAGAAATTCATCGAATTTCGGGGACAGAAGCGGTTCGCCCCCGGTTATCCGCAGCTTTTCGATGCCTGCAGCATCAACCAGCAGGCGCACTGCATAGACCAACTCCTCTGCGCTCAACTCGTGGGTCGCCGCTTGCAGGCGCTTGCCGTCGGGTACGCAATAGGTGCAGGCGTAGTTACACGCCGCGGTCAGACTGACGCGGAGGTTGCGAAATCGACGCCCCAATGCGTCAACGATCATGCTGGCGAGCCCTCATTTGCTGCGGTTCTGCAGGGTCAACGCGAGTATGCCATGAGGTTGCCCAAAACCGGAACCAGTTCCGGGATTAGGTGCCATTGTCTGCTTTACTGGATGTTCGTTACCCGTCTCTCTCCCCCCCGAACGATTTGGGTAACGATCGAGGTGGCTACACCTCTTAATATTTAACTCCTAACGGATGTTGCCCGGCGATCTCCCCCGAAAGCCGGGCTTTTTTTTGCCTGCCGCGTCAGTTATAGCGTGCTTGTTTCTGATGAATGCCAGCGAGCACCACCGCCAGCGGCAGCTCAGATATCTGGCGCTTTGCATCGACAGATTTGACTTTTAACGTGTTGGCTTCCCAGTCGTTGTCATCGACCACCAGATAATTAGTCCCATCGTGTGTAAATATCTGGCCTTCCAACTGCTTGTTGGCCATGGTTCTTCCCCCTGACGAGACTGGAATTGTCACCCTGACGCGTTGCGAGAGCTATCGATAAAACAGTAGAAAATTGTAATCAGGATGAGAGCGCCTGGCGGATGCTTGCAACAAAATCGCGAGCCCAGAACACACGGTTCGAGCCTTTGATGAGCAGGGTATCTCCCGGCTGCAACTGCTCGGCCAGAGCATTGAGCAGATCTGCATCCGGCTCCTCATGGAACGTTGAAGCGGGCAGCAGATCTGCCAGAACCCTCATACCCTGGCCAACGCAGAACACCCCGTCTAATGGCCTACAGAACGGCGCAAGGGCGCTGTGATAGTCGGTGGCAGCCTCGCCGAGTTCCAGCATCTCGCCGATAAGCGCGAACTTACGGCCGCGGGTGGTCTGCAGGGCCTCGAGAGCGGCGGTCATGCTCGCGGGATTTGCGTTGTAGCTGTCGTCGATCAGAGTGATTTCGTTGATTTCGATCTGGTTGCCGCGGCCTTCGGGCACCAGGTCGGCCGTCAGGTGAAGGGCTGGCTCGGGGTCTAGCCCCAGGGCCTGGAAGACAGCCAGCACGGCCGCCAGAGACATGGCCCGATGCTCACCGCCTCCGGGGATGTAGGCGATCAGCTCATTGCTGCCTGTCCCGAAACTTGCCTGCTCACCTGTGCAACCCAGCAAGCGGACGGCGGTGTCGGCTGTGCGGCCGAAACGCAGTTTCGAGATACTTTCGGGTAGTTCGCCCAGGTCGATAGTATCTTCAACAACTAACACACTTTTATCTCGCAACCCTTTGTAAATACTTAGCTTTTCAGATCGAAGTTCGGCCAGATCCACAAAGAATTCCGCATGGGCGGGGTGGACGTTGAGCACGACGGCGACATCCGGTCGCGCCAACTCAGACAGTGGCCCGATCTCGCCAGGATGGTTGGTCCCAATTTCATACACCGCAGCTGTTGCTTCACGCGGCGTTCGAGCGAGCGAAATAGGCACTCCAAGATGGTTGTTGAGGCTGCCAGGTGTGCTGAAAGCCCCCAGGGCGGCGCTGAGCAGGCTCTTCGTCGTAGTCTTACCGCTGCTGCCGGTAATCGCCACTACGGGACAGGCAAGCCGGCTGCGAGCAGCCGCGCCAAGCGCCCAGAGGGCATCGAGAGTATCGGCGACCTTGGCTTCGGGACAGGCACGTTCTACTACGTCATGGGATAGCACTCCTACGGCACCGTTATCCAGCGCCGCTTCGATAAAATCGTGGCCATCGCGATCTGAGCGTTGACTCGGATTAAACCGTGAGCCGGGATCTCCGGTGAGTGCAATGAAGAGATCGCCCGCTACGGTCTGCCTGGAATCGATGCTGATCCCGCTTATATCGGGGCCGTTTTCAACGGCGAGACCGAGGGCTGTGCACAGTTCCGACCAGCGCCAGAGTGGTTCTGCCATCTAGAGCGCCTCGGCCCGGGCGAGCTTGTGCACGTCATCTATGGAC
>CBDUDJ010000320.1:0-3844 GCA_965365885.1 uncultured Gammaproteobacteria bacterium | reverse complement strand
TGGGTTAAAAAGCTGACAGGAGCTGCGGACAGTCTACCGCGCGTCGCGGCCATCCAGGGTTCACAAGTAAACAAACGTATTCGTGACGAACTGCAGGACCGCTACCAGAGCGACGTGCACTTTTTCAACAGCATCGGCCCCAACGGCAAGGTGATTCTGACTTTAACCTCCTCCAAGGCGAGCAAAGGCGATGCGCTGCAGAGCGCCTGCAACCACCTGGGTATCACCACAGATGAAGTTGTTGCATTTGGCGACTCGGAAAATGACATCGAGATGTTTCGCGCCGCAGGCGCATCGGTTGCGATGGGTCAGGCCGATGAGCACACCAAAGCCGAAGCCACCCATATCACCTCGAGAAATGATGAGGCGGGGGTCGCCCGGGCGATCGAACGCATACTGGCAACCGGAGCGCCCTAGTGGAATCACTGACGTTCGAGGCCACGGATGCGACCCGGATTCATTACTACCGCTGGCTACCCGCAGGCGAGCCCAGCGCAACTATTCAGATCGCCCACGGCATGGGTGAGCATGCTGCGCGTTACGACTGGCTGGCCGGACAGCTGACGGCAGCAGGCTACGCAGTCTATGCGCAGGATCATCGCGGTCACGGTCAAACGGCGGCCGAAGGCGGCCTGGGCGACCTTGGCGAAGACGGCTGGAATCGAGTCATCAGCGATGCCGCAGAGCTGCACGAGCTCATCACAAGCGAAGTTGCCGATCGGCCACGCATCCTGCTTGGTCACTCGATGGGCGCCATGCTTGCCCAGCAATACCTTTACCGCTTTGGAGATGGACTCGATGCTGCAGTCATCTCCGGCTCACCGGGCCTGGGCGCGCCCATACAAATGTGGATCTCACACACGCTGGCTCGATTCGAACGCTGGCGGCTGGGCTTCCGTGGTGAGTCTGCACTGCTCGACAAAATGATCTTCGGCAACGCCAACGATAACTTTGCCACTGAGGATGCAACCGGTTTCGAATGGCTTTCCCGCGACACGGATCAGGTCAACGCCTACGCTGCAGATCCGCTCTGCGGTTTTGTCCTGCGCACCGGCAGCCTGGTTAATCTCTTTGCCGGAGCACGTGACGCACGCAAGCGCAAGAACATCGAGCACATACCAGCAGACCTGCCGATATACATCTTCTCAGGCAGTGCCGATCCCGTGCACAGTGAAGAGAAAGGACTCGATCGTCTGCTTAAACGCTACCGTGAACAGGTGCGCAAGGTCGACTACCGTCTGTATCGCGACGGCCGTCACGAGATGTTCAATGAACTCAATCGCAGTGAGGTGGTGGGCGACCTGCTCAAGTGGTTGGAGCTAACTCTCCCGGCGGGTTCCAGTCCGGCATAGCGGCCTCATCACCGTATTGATTCACGCGCTCGTGCACCTCATTCATCGTGTCGAAGATGATCTTGGTCGCCGTCGGAACATCCGTGCCTTCGTCAAAGTAAAGCGGATCAAGAATGTGTGCACCTGCGGGGCCTGGAAACAATTCGCGCGATCCTTTGGGGCGCATTGCACGTAACCCCGTGAGGAAGACGGGCACGACGGGTACTTTCTTCTCCAAGGCCAGAATTGATACACCATGACGGAACTTTGCCATGCTGCGGCTGGTGGAGCGTGTGCCCTCGGGAAAGATGATCAGATTGCAGCCTTTGTCGAGCAGCCACTTGGGATAGTCCAGCGCTTTGGAACCACCACCACGTTGGATCGGGAACGACCCTGCAGCCAATGACTGATACCAGGGCTGCATCACGAGTTCCGGCCGGCCCTTAACGAACCAGCGGTCTGCAGCGGCTCCGGCGTAAACGTTCCAGCGTCTGCTTTGCGGCAGCGAGCTGTGCAACACCAGACCGTCCATGTGGCTGGTGTGGTTGGCGATGACGATGCACGGCCCCTTGATCGACTTGAATTTTTCCTGGCCGGTGATGGTCAACGGTTTGCAATAGGGGTTCACCCACTGCCCGTAAGCGTGGCGGCGAAACGCCAGTCGGCCGAGCTTCGCCCACCATTTTATCTGCCAGTGATGGGGCCCCACCGTGCCACCTTCCTGTGCGATGAGCTTTGAGAAGAGTTCATAGTTGATGGCCGGCAGAATTTCGGTCTGGGCGGTGGTACTGATTTCCTGGGCAAGCGTTGCGCGATAGGCTTTGAAGTTATCAGGCGCATCGAAAATGGTGCATTGGTCCCATTCGCCGAGCAGCCGATAGCTATTGACGACTTTCGCCTCCCACCGCCCCAGCGCTTCATGGATCTTATTGAGGACCGACGGATCCTCCTTGATCGCTTTCATGCCCTCGGAGTGGTAACGCATTAAAAGCACGTAAGTAGGCATTGGTCAGGATCCGCTGGGTGTTGTTCCTTCTAACATATCCACAAACGCATCGATATCCATAGCCGGGAAGGTGGTGACCTTGATCGTTCCACGGGCACCCAGCTCCATCGATATACGGGACATGACTTCGTTGGTCGGCGCTTCGATAATGTTGATGAAGTCGTAGCCACCAAGTACAGCATACTGAGATACCACGCGTGCGCCCATGGATTCGACTTCTTTGTTGACGGCTTTGAGTCGGTCGGGTCTTTCCTTGAGCGTCTTGCGTCCCTCATCAGTGAGGTTGCTCATCATGATGTAGGTTGCCATAGCTTCCCCCTAAGCTTCACTTCCCAGTGTACGCGTCCGGCGTGAAACTACCACCGCTACGCAGCAGCGAAACTACTTCTCGAGGACGTACGCGCCCGGCGCATCGCCGAGGACCGGGAATTTTTTCGAGCCCAGGCGATGCCGTGCGTTGATGCGCTCATCCGCTTGATCGTTCAGCCACTCAATCCAGTGGTTCGTCCAGGGACCCTCAGATTCAACCGCGGAATTCAATGCCTCCTCGGGATCTTCGGGCAGTTCGTCGGTCACCCAGTACTTCAGGCGCCGATTATCGATGCGGCTGCTGATGGTCTGGGTGTGGTTTTGATTGGTCAGCACGAACGTAGTGTCGCCGGCAAAAAGCTGCGTGCTTCTGTAGCAGGCTTTCCAGGGTGTGATGTGATCCGTCGTTCCGGCCATGATGTAGACCGGGTACTTGATCTTCGAGAGGTTTACGCGCTTGCCCAGCACGATCATCTCTTTCTTGGCCAGCCTGTTGTACTGACCGAGATCGAGGAAGTCACATTGCATCTCGGCGGGCACACGCGTGTAGTCCATCGACCAGAACAGCAGTGGGTGCTTGGCCGGCGCATCGCCCAACAGATAGTTGCTGCGGAAAAAACTCATCACGCTATCTTCAATTCGCAACATGGCAAACATCTCGAACACATCGCGTTCGGAGAATATGCCACGACTACGCACCGCCACCTTTTGCGCTTCGACTGAACGTTCGGTGACAAAAAGACCGAATTCGCTCTCACCGGGACGCGAATCGAGCACGTTGACGAACAACGACAGGGACTTCACCCACTTGCTTTCCCGCGCCTGCAGCACGCCGGCTGCGGCGGCGGCAACCAGGCCGCCCGCGCACAATCCCATGAGGTGAACTTTCTTCTGTTTGGTGATTTTGCGGACGACGCGAATCGAGTCGATGACGCCGTCTGCGTACGTGTCGATGTTCCAGTCGCTGTGTTCTTTCTGCGGATTACGCCAGCTGATCGCGAACACGGGAATGCCGTCGTTCAGCAGCCGTTGACGCGACGGGAGGTAATGCAGAAGCAGACATTTCCGACCCGGGAACTCCAAGAGCCCGGGTGCAATGTTCTGCGAGAGATAAAGGCTGTCCACCACCAGAACGTCGGAAGGCGAGAGCGTTCGCGGGTCGAGATCGTCGAGGGAAGTCACACATCCCGTAGCGTCT
>CBDUDJ010000319.1:0-3851 GCA_965365885.1 uncultured Gammaproteobacteria bacterium | reverse complement strand
GGACGAAAGTGGCACGCGGATTGTCCGCCGGGAGAGTCCAATCGGTCGCTGTGCGTCTGGTAGTGGAACGCGAGCGCGAGATCAGAGCCTTTATTCCGGAAGAATATTGGGAAGCGTTCGCCGATCTTCGCCGAGCCGGAGAATCCGAGCCGTATCGATTTCAGCTGACCAAAGAGAGTGGCGAGAATTTTCGTCCAGACAACGAAGCCAGCGCAATGGATGCAGTTGCACGACTGCGGCAGCGGGATTATGTCGTCAAGAGCCGGGAGGATCGTCCAACCAGAACCAAGCCCGGTGCGCCATTCATCACGTCTACTCTGCAACAGGCGGCAAGTACCCGGCTTGGATTCAGCGTCAAGAAAACCATGACGATGGCGCAGCGGCTCTACGAAGCAGGCTACATCACCTACATGCGGACCGATTCGACCAATCTCAGTGGTGAAGCGGTCGCTGGCTGTCGCAACCACATCCAGGAAAAGTTTGGCGATCGTTATATACCGGAGGAGCCGCTCGTCTATGTCAGCAAAAAAGATGCTCAAGAGGCGCATGAGGCAATCCGCCCGTCCAACGTAGGTACGGTTGCTGAGTTTTTGACTGGGGTCGACGACGACGCCGTCCGCTTGTACGAATTGATCTGGTGCCAGTTCGTTGCCTGTCAGATGACTCAGGCGCAATACCTGAGCACGACAGTGCTGATTGAAGCAGGCGAATTCGAGTTGAAGATTCGGGGGCGGATCATGCAGTTTGATGGTTACACCCGCGTGCTGCTGCCGATGGGACGTAAGGAAGAAGACACAACGCTGGCAGATTTCCAGGTGGACGAAAAGCTCACCCTGCAGGAAGTAGAAGGAATCCAGCACTTCACCAAACCACCACCGCGATTCGGCGAAGCGAGTCTCGTCAGGGAACTGGAGAAGCGTGGCATCGGACGCCCGTCCACCTATGCAGCCATCATCTCGACCATTCAGGATCGTGGCTACGTCACGCTCACCAGCAAGCGCCTCCATGCGGAAAAGATTGGCGAACTGGTGACTGATCGGCTCGTTGAGAAGTTCGAGAACTTGCTGGACTACGGGTTTACTGCACAGATGGAACAGGAACTCGACCAGATTGCCGACGGCGAAGCGAACTGGCGAGGAGTGCTCGACGAGTTCTACGTCGATTTTGGCAACAAGCTCGATGCCGCGAAGAGTGACGAGAACGGCATGCGCGGTAACGAACCGACCGATACCGATGTCAGCTGCAACACGTGCGGGCGAGTGATGCAGATTCGCACCGGCACCACTGGTGTATTTCTTGGCTGTTCCGGGTATGCGCTGCCACCAAAAGAGCGCTGCACAAACACGGTTAATCTCATCGCGGGTGACGAAGTAGTCGATCTTGAGAAAGACGATGAGGGTGAATCGAAGCTGTTGCGGGCGAAAAAGAAGTGTCCGACCTGTCGTACACCGATGGACAGCTACCTGATAGATGAAGGGCGAAAATTACACGTCTGCGGCAACAATCCAGACTGCGCGGGATTCAGCGTCGAGCAGGGACAGTACCGGATCAAAGGCTATGACGGCCCTGAGATCGAGTGCGATAAATGCGGCTCACAGATGCAGCTGAAGTCCGGACGGTTCGGCAAGTACTTCGGGTGCACCAGTGATGAATGCAAAAACACCCGGAAGCTGCTCCGCAGCGGTGAGCCTGCGCCGCCCAAAGCTGATCCGGTGCCGATGCCGGAATTGCTGTGCCAGAAAGTCGAGGACTTCTACCTGTTGCGTGACGGGGCTGCAGGGATATTTCTTGCTGCGAGCCAGTTTCCGAAAAATCGCGAGACGCGCGCGCCGCTCGTGAGCGAACTCAAGCCTCACGCCAATGAACTGGATCCTAAATTCAATTACCTCTTAGACGCCCCCGAAGCCGACCCTGACGGCCTGCCGGCGATGATCCGTTACAGTCGAAAAGCGAAAGAACAGTACGTGCAGTCTGAAGAAGACGGCAAAGCGACCGGCTGGAAGGCTTTTTATCGTGACGGACGTTGGGTGGAGGAGGCTAAACCAGAGAAAAAGTCGCCTGCGCGCAAACGCAAGGCAAAGACACGCAAGCGCAACAAGGTGGCGACGGGCAAGCGCGTGGCCGGGAAGAAACCAGCCAAGAAAAAGGCCGCTGCGAAAGGTAAATCGGGTAAGTGACTTACTTAATCACGATCACATTTGACATCACATGCTGCTATGCTCCGCAAATGCAAGCCTCGGGGGCTAAATGAGTACCGCTCTGGAGATAACCCAACTCGAAAATGGCGATATCGTGCTGCGAGAAGCAGACGATAGTGGTGAGCCGCTGCTGCGGATCGCCTTTTCCAACGAAGTACGAGATATGCTCGGTGATGAGTTGATTGGCGTAGCTGAGGCTATGATCGATGCTGCAACTGACTTTCTGAGCACGGATTCCGGCTACTTTGATACGGGGCTTGAAGGTGATCTCGATTCCGACGATGAATCCCGCAAACGCCCGCCGGTGATTCACTGACTGACACCTGTTGTTTACGGCTTCCTGTCTGTTAACTGTCTGCTAAATACTCTGGCGTATCACGCCGACGCTGAGACCTTCGATCTGCAGCGGCTGCTCGCGTAGATCGATTTCGATGGGTTGGTAGTCGGCATTTGCCGGCTGCAGAATGACTTTGTTGCGCTGGCGAGTTCGTTGAAAGCGCTTGACCGTGACTTCATCGTCGATACGAGCGACCACAATCTGACCGTTGCTTGCTTCGGCTGTCTTGTGAACCACCAACAGGTCACCGTCTAGAATTCCGGCCTCACACATGCTGTCGCCACGCACCCGCAGGAGAAAGTCGGCGCGGGGCTGGAAAAACCCCGCGGGAATTTCCAACCGATCCTCAACATGTTCCTCAGCCAGTATCGGGCTGCCTGCCGCTACCCGGCCGATGATCGGTATCCCGCCATCGTCCGGCAGTCGAATGCCACGGGAAGTGCCGGGGATCATTTCGATCGCTCCCTTGCGGTGGAGTGCCTTCAGATGCTCTTCGGCTGCGTTCGCGGAGCGGAATCCGAGCTCCTGGGCAAGTTCAGCGCGGGTCGGCGGATAGCCGGTGTCGGCAATGTAGAGTTTGATGAGATCCAGTACTTGCGCCTGGCGGGAGGTGAGGTTTTCCATCCGGGTGGGGTCCCTTCTATCTATGTTGGGTGAAAAGCAAACTATGTTGGGTGACTGGCAAAATCGGCTGCTTAGCTGTCTACATATACAGTATCCTGTGAGTATATACAGTGGTATCAGATTTGCACACCCCTTTTCGGTTTCTTACTATCCGCACCCGCAGCACTCGCTCAGATCAGGACCGGTCGACAAATCTGCAGATCTGGGAATCCACCATTCAGGAAGTCCGGCTTGAGAACTTCGACAATATGGCTCTTCTCGACGTTGCTGCTGACACAGACGTCAGCGGTGTGGTCCATAGGGGAGAAAAGCCTCGTGCTGGACGGGTTGTCTCCGGAACAGTCGGGCCTTGAAATCTTTCGCGAAGCCGACCGTCGTGAATCGGGCTACAAGGACCTGAGCGTCGATCTCGAGATGACCCTGCGCAACGCCCGTGGCGGTGAGAGTCTAAGGAACCTGAGGATCCGTCAGCTTGAGGTCCCAACCGATGGTGACAAACTCCTGGTCGTATTCGATACCCCCAAACCCATCCGTGGCACGGCGCTGCTGAGCTACGCCCACAAAGTCGAACCGGATGATCAGTGGTTGTACTTGCCGGCCATCAAGCGGGTCAAAAAGATCACCAGTCGCAATAGGTCGGGGCCATTTTTGAGCAGCGAGTTTGCCTATGAAGACCTCGCGTTGCAGGAGAT
>CBDUDJ010000318.1:0-3862 GCA_965365885.1 uncultured Gammaproteobacteria bacterium | reverse complement strand
GGTGTCTCAATAACCACCAGACAGACGCTGATGAGCATGGCGACGACAACTGCCCCTCCCAGGCCATAAAAAGCGCCAAAATAGAGGAATGGCCGGCGAATCTGCCGCTCTGTAGCACCTACCAGCTTCAACACCCTCAACTCATCGAGCCGCGACTCGATGGCCAGGCGTACCGACGTCGCCGTTACGAGGATAGCGCCGACACCAAAGAGCACGCCAAGGATGGCGCCGAGTCGGCTCACCACCTGCGAGATATCAGTAATCCGCTCCAGCCAGGTCTTCTCGACGACCACTTCGGCTACCCCCGGCCGCTGTGCTACCAACTGCGCCAGGCGGTCAAGGTCTGTCATCTGCGTTCCCGGCACGAGCGTTGCCCGCAGGGAGGCCGGTAGCGGATTGCTGTCCAGAAGATCAAGCGCGTTGAGCAGATTGGATTGCTCGCGGAACTCAGCAAGTGCCTCTTCCCGGGTCGTGATGTGCACGGATTCGATCGCCGGGTCCGCATCGAGCAACTGCGCGGTCGCATTGATCTGAGCAGTCGTCGTGGGCAGGGCGAAATAGACGCTCAGCCCTGGCCTGCCATCCCACGCAACGGTCATATCCGCCAGGTTGTACTGCAATAGAAACAGACCCGATGGCAGCGCCAGGGCAATACCGACCAGCAACCACACCAGCAAACTCGTTGCAAGACGCTCACTGACGAAGTGGACCGTCTCGCGCGCGGTTCTGGCATGGTCGCGCCACCACGCGCCCAGCCGGGGTTTGATGGGCGGCCATGGATCCAGCGAGCGCCTGGGTTGGGTCTTCTCAACCATGGCTTTGATCAGGTGAAGTTACGGCTTCGTGCTCACGCATGTTGATGCCATCGCGCATGATGGCACCCTGGTCGAGCTCGATTATCCGCAGGCCCATCGACTCGATCAGATCCCGATCGTGGCTCGCAACGATTACTGTGGTTCCAACCTGATTGAACTGCTGGAACAGTTTCATGATGTCCCGTGAGAGTTCCGGATCCAGATTTCCGGTCGGCTCATCAGCCAGTAGGATTTTGGGTCGTGTCACGACTGCCCGGGCAATTCCGACCCGCTGCTGTTCGCCAGTTGAAAGATAACGTGGGAACAAGCGCTCTTTTTCCAGGAGCCCGACGCGCGACAACGCCGCGCGGGTGCGCCTGGCGATGTCTTTTTCACGCATCCCACCGATGCGCAGGGGTAAAGAGACATTCGCAAACACGCTGCGATGACCCAGCAGATGATGATCCTGAAACACCGCACCAAGATGCTGCCGATAGTGAGCAAGTCGAACTCCGTGCATCTGTGTCAGGTTGACGCCATTGACCAGTATCTGGCCACGAGATGGTTGATCCAGACACAGCAGCAGCTTCAGGAAAGTGCTTTTACCCGCACCGGAATGACCCGTGAGAAAGGACATGGACCCTTCTGCAAACTCGACGCTCACATCGGCCAGTGCCTCCTGGCCATTGTCAAAACGCTTCGTAACCTGATGAAACTCGATTTGCGGCACTAGCCTTGCGCTTCCTGCGGCATGTCTTGTGAATCATTGCTGAGCAGCGCGTCCACGAACGCTGCCGGGTCGAAGGCTTTGAGATCATCGATTCCTTCGCCCATGCCAATAAAGTATACGGGCTTGGGCGTCCCACTAGCCATTTCGCGGGCAATTGCGAACAGCACGCCTGCCTTCGCAGTGCCATCCAGCTTGGTTATCACAAGGCCACTAACACCCACCGCCGCGTCGAACTCGCGCAACTGACTCAATGCATTCTGGCCAACGCCTGCGTCGAGAACGAGTAGCACTTCATGCGGCGCAGCCGCATCAAGACGGCTCACCACCCGCTTGATCTTCGTCAGCTCCTCCATAAGATTCGATTTGACCTGCAAGCGCCCGGCCGTATCCGCCAGGAGCACGTCAAAACCTCGGGCTTGTGCTGATTGCAGCGCATCATAGACCACCGAGGCACTGTCGGATCCCTGTTGTTGTGCGATCACGGCAACATCGTTGCGCTCCCCCCAGGCCTGCAACTGCTCGACCGCGGCAGCCCGGAAAGTATCGCCCGCTGCGAGCAACACACTTAAGCCCTGGGTTTGCAGGAGCTTTGCCAGTTTGCCAATGGTTGTCGTTTTTCCTACGCCATTGACGCCGACGAAAAAGATCACAAAAGGCCGCTGATCATCGCTCACCACAAGCGGTGTAGCCAACGGTCGCAACATGTCCTTTAACAAAACCGACAACGCACCGTGGAGTGCAACGGTATCATTGAGCATCTTGCGACGAACTTGCGCAGTCAGACCATCCATGATTTCACGAGTTGCATCGATGCCGACATCGGTGAGCAGAAGTGCAGTCTCCAACTCCTCGAGCACCGCCTCATCGATTTCTTTTTCGCCAAGCAGAAGATTGCCGACGCCAGCTGCCAGCTGTGTGCGGGTTTTGCCGAGCCCGGATTTTAAGCGGCGCCAGAAATTCCCCGGTGGTGTATTTTCGTTATCTTGTTCGCTCACAGATCTTGTGTACTCAAGTAGCTGGGCCCACCATGACGTGATCGAACCACGCCCGATTATTCGGACCGACGGTTGGTTTCCGCACAGATGGCTAGCAATGAAATTCGCATTATCGGCGGTCGTTTCAAGGGACGAAAGCTTCGCTTTCCCGACGTCTCCGACTTGCGGCCCACGCTCGGCCGAGTCCGTGAGACGCTGTTCAACTGGCTCGCGGCCGACATCGACGGTGCACGCTGCCTGGATCTGTTTGCCGGTAGTGGCGCACTGGGTTTCGAAGCGTTGTCCCGAGGTGCGGCTGAGGTTACCTATGTCGAACGAAATCGCAAAGCGGCAAGCGCAATTAAATCCAACATCCTGCTGCTTGGCATCGAGCAGGCTCGCGTACATTGCGGCGATGCCGCGCAGTTTCTCGCACGGCAGTCCGGCTCCTGGGATATCGTGTTTTTTGATCCGCCGTTCAGCAACGGGGCAGCCGATCTTCTGAATCTGCTGCTCACGGATTCCCGCTTACGCGAACACGGCTGCATCTACGTGGAACGGCCACGACGCGAAGCCCTGCCTGAGTCATCCCGGCTGATCAAGGAAGCAACCGCCGGAGACTGCCGCTTCGGGCTCCTTGCCACGGATTGATCGGACAGATACCATCGCGCGGCTTTGACTGGGGGCATTTGATGAAAACTGTGGTGTATCCGGGTTCGTTCAACCCTATCACCAATGGCCATACCGATCTGGTGAACCGGGCGTTGAGCCTGTTTGACCACGTGATCCTGGCAATTGGTACCTCGGCCCAGAAAGACCCGGACGTAGATCTCGCCGAGCGCATCGAATTATGCCGCGAGGTTCTGTCTCAGTTCGGCGACAGAGTGTCGGTAAAAGGCTTCAACACCCTGCTGGTAGACTATGTGCGCAGCCACAACACGCGGTTTATTCTACGCGGCCTGCGCACGGTGACGGACTTCGACTACGAATTTCAGATGGCTGAAATGAATCAATCCCTGGATCCGGGCATTGAGTACGTGTTTCTGCCGACGAACAAGGAATGCTCCTTCATCTCATCGACGCTGGTGCGCGAAATTGCGTCACTTGGTGGCGATATAGCCGATTTCGTCCATCCGGCGGTGGTAGCCGCCTTCAAGCGCTGAGACGGCGCTCAGTCGCTGTAGTTGGATCCTGAGTGTTCAGCCGAGCTGCAGCCCAGACATCGCATGAATGTCTCCCGGGCCGGACCGCCCACCAGTGCTTTACCTGCCTCTCCAACGTTACGGCCTAATAGCGAAAACGGTAGGCTGACCACGAACAGTGCGGCACCTACACCAGTGATCACAACGCCGAGCGGGCGGGCG
>CBDUDJ010000317.1:0-3872 GCA_965365885.1 uncultured Gammaproteobacteria bacterium | reverse complement strand
GGTAGCGACACCCATGACGCGACCGCCATTTTCTACGGCCGCCTGCTCGATGACCCCGAGCAGATGAAGCAGATTCACCACGAAGTTTACGGCACCTTCGCGCGCAACGATCAGGGCATACCCGTAGCTCAGGTGGAGTCGTTTGTTGCGGCATTGCGCGGCGCCGGCATCGCAAACGACGTGCATATCTATGATGAGGTCAATCACGGCTTCTGGCTGCACGTGGATCGCAACCCCGCGGTCAACACGCAGCCCGCACTGGACGCCTGGCAACGCCTGAAGGCCTATTTCCAGCGGACGCTGGGCGAGTAAGCGGGCCGCCAATCCAGCAGTGAACAACTCCGTGGCCTCCTCGGTCCCCGCGGCATTACCACACTGGGAAACCCATGGCGGCAGCGGCCCTCACCTGCTGCTGGTGCACGGCCTGTTAAGCAGTCGCGCGCAGTGGTCACTGAACATCGCCGCGTTGCAGAAATTCTGCCAGCCGGTCAGCCTGGAACTCTTCGGCCATGGCCGATCGCCGAGCCCGGAAGATCCTGACTGCTACCGGCCGGCACACTATCTGAAGTGCTTCGAGGCAATCCGGGAGGAACTCGGTATCGAGCAGTGGTTCGTGCTCGGCTATTCCCTGGGCGCTGGTCTGACAATCCGCTATGCAGTCGAATACCCGCAACACGTCATCGGCCACATCTTCACCAACTCCACCTCCGGGCTCGCCGATGAAGAACAGGTGGCTGCCTGGCGTGATTCTGCGACTGAGACAGCCGCACGGATTCGCAGCGGCGGACATGCAGCCATGGAGCGCATACCGGTCCATCCGAAACACGCCCGTAAACTGCCCCAGACGGTGGTGAGGAAATTAGTGCAGGACGCAGCGCTGCATAGTCCGGACGGAGTCGCCAGAACTCTGGAAATCACCAATCCCGAGGTATCCGCAAGGTCGCTGATCGGCAGAAATCCGCGCCCCGCGTTGCTCGTTTTCGGCGCGCGCGAGCGGCGATTTCAGGCACACAAGGCCTATGTCGAGGCGAACATGCCACAACTTACAATTGCAGAACTCGACGCCGGCCATGGCATGAACATGGAAGCAGCAGATGCTTTTAACAAGGCAGTAGAAAGCTTCCTCGCAACATGCCTCACATCGTAGACACACTCATCGAAGAACGCGCAGAGCAATTGATGCGCAAGCCCATCATCTGGCGCGCCATCAAAAAGGTGATCTATCCTGTGCTCGGTTATGAGCGCGCCATCGAGGTGATCGATTTTCTCCAGGATATGAAAGCGCTGGACGTATTCGATTACGTCAGCGAAACGTTACAGATGAACCTGGAATGTGAAGGACTCGAAAACCTTCCAACGCACGGGCTTGTAATCGTGCTCGCTAATCATCCGGCGGGAATTGCTGACGGCATTGCGGTGTTTGATGCGTTCAAGAACATCCGGCGGGACATCTCTTTTTTCGCGAATCGGGACGCGGTCCGCGTCTGCCCGGATTTGAGCGAAATGATCGTGCCGGTTGAGTGGGTTGATGACAAGCGAGACCACGCGAGGCGCAAAGAAACCGTGAGCAGTCTACTGAAGGCTTTTCGCAACGAGCGCGTTATCGTTATTTTTCCTGCCGGGCGCCTGGCTCAACCCACGCTGCGGGGTCTGGTCGAGCGCGAGTGGCAACCGACCGCGATGACCCTCGCCCTGCGCTACGCCTGTCCAGTGATTCCGCTACATATCTCAGGCCGGAACTCTCCGCTGTATTACCTGTTTTACCTGCTGCATTCCGAACTTCGGGATATGACGCTCTTTCGGGAACTGTTCAATAAGCAGGGGCAGAATTATGAGCTGACGCTTGCAAAGCCTTTCATCGCCGACGGCGATGCAGAATCACTCAGCATCCAACTGCGCAGATTTGTCGCCGAAGAGATGCCTCGGGGTGGCCGCGAATTCCGTTCCGGCTAGCTGGATGGCGCGGAACCCCGCGCAAAGCGGGGCTGGGGAATCCATTCAAGGTATTCAGACGCAGTTATAGGGATACATCGGTTGCGTGTCATCATCGCCGCAACTCTTCAATACCGGTAACGCTTGCGTGGCCCGTTGCACGGCCACCTTGAGTGATTCCTGCGGCGTGGCGAAAGTCACCTCCGCCGCCACATCGTCGCCCGTCACATGCAGCAGCCTGAGACCGGATACGCCGAGACTCGCCTCCGCCGCCTGCACGTGTGCCGGGTATCGGGAACGCCCACGCAGACGAGCGAAATCAAGCGTATTACTTTCCGTGGCCAGCAGGAACTCAGTCACGCTGTCCACATCTACCCGCCCGTAGAGCACGCCTGTGGGCAGCACGAGCACATTCGGTGCGAATCGATGGCCGCCCAGATGACTCACCTGCCAGACCCGGTCGCCCAGACGTTCGCGGAGTGCAGCGTAACTTGGCAAGCCAAATCTTGAACAGCAGACATCGCGCTGCCCGTTGGTGCAGACAAAGTAGCGCGGTTGCTCGAGCTGCGGGTAAGTGTGCGCATTTTCAACGATCTCGAGCAGATCAAGGCCTTGCAGGAAGTCATAACCGGTGCCTGAAAATTCAAGCAGTCGCTCGGAGACCGCCACCAGCAACCGGCTGTCGTCGCGATCCAGCTCCGGTTGCCGGACAAATTGTGGCCGCACCCTGTAACCGGCGTCGCTGAGACGGCTGATCGATTCGGTCAGCCAACTGCGAGTCTGGTCTGCCAGATCGTTGTCGGCGAGCACTTTTGCCTGCCAGGCGGGTTTGTATTCCAACAGCAGCCAGACATCCACCTGGTTCGCAGTCCCCCACATCGACTCCGCTGAATTCAGCTGTGAACAGTACTGTCGCTCCACCGTATCTACACACATCAAGAAATCTGCCGACGATTGAACCAGAAAGCACCGGCCAGCAAAAGCAGCGGCCGACGGAGCCTTTGCAATACCGCGACAATCTCGCTAGCGTAAAACCAATCAAGAGGACAGGTTCCCCAGGGGAGGATCTGATGGCAGCAACACGGAGACTGGCTGAGCGGATCGCGAGCAGCCGCTACGAAGAAATTCCCGAAGCCGCAAGAGAGGTCGCCAAACAGGCGATACTCGATTTCATCGGCGTCACCCTCGCCGGCGCGGACGAACCGCTCGCTCGCATACTGCGGGCTGAAGCCGCAGATGAAGGCAGTGCAGAAGTTGCGCAGATCTTCGGCACCAGCGAGCGCGCGAGCCCACAACGCAGTGCGCTGATCAATGGTGCGGCAGGCCACGCACACGACTATGACGATGTTCACACCGCCATGAGCGGTCATCCAACAGTGCCGGTTGCACCGGCAGTACTCGCGCTCGCTGAACAACTCGGCAAATCCGGGCAGGCGACCATCGCAGCCTTCGCAACCGGCGTTGACGTGGAGTGCATTCTGGGACGCTATGCCGGACCGACTCACTACGCCGCAGGCTGGCACAACACCGGCACGCTGGGTTCATTCGGCGCAGCGGCAGCGGCAGCCAATCTCCTGCAACTGGATGCGCAAACCACCGGTCAGGCGCTTGGCATTGCTGGAACCCAGGCGGCGGGACTCAAATGCCAGTTCGGTACGATGTGCAAGCCCCTGCATGCCGGTCATGCTGCAGCGACAGGTCTGAGCGCTGCGAGCCTCGCCCAGCGCGGTTTCACCAGCTGTGAGGACATCCTCGAGACGCCACAGGGGTTCATGGCCACTCAGAGCACCGGTGCGAGCGAAGAGCGCTTCGAGCAAGCCCTGGAAACACCGGCATTCACGCAGGACATCTGCTTTAAATACCATGCAGCCTGTTACCTCACACATTCCGCGATCGAGGCGACTTTAGAGTTGTGCCAGCGCAATGAGATCGGAAGAGCG
>CBDUDJ010000316.1:0-3917 GCA_965365885.1 uncultured Gammaproteobacteria bacterium | reverse complement strand
CACTCGGCGTGCGGGATGCTAAATATGCGAAATTCGACATTCAACTCGTGCTCGAGCGATTGCTGCTGAAAGGCACGATTGTGTTCAAAAAAGCTTATTGCGACTGGGAGCGTTACAAAGAGTTCAAGCCTGCGATGCACGAGGCCGCTTTCGAACTCATCGAAATACCACACACGCGTCAATCCGGAAAAAATTCCGCCGACATACGAATGGTCGTCGACGCTCTGGACCTTTGCTACACAAAAGAGCATATCGACACATTCATCGTTATCAGCGGTGACTCCGATTTTTCGCCCCTGGTCAGCAAGCTCCGGGAGAACGCTAAAACGGTAATTGGCGTGGGCGTAAAGAATTCCACATCAGACCTTCTCATCAGCAACTGTGATGAGTTCATCTACTACGATGATCTCGTGCGTGATCAGAAATCCACAAAAAAACGCCAGAGTAAACGTGCGCCGAAGAAAACTTCGGCCAACCAGGAGCCAAGCACCAAAGAGAACAACGAAGACAAAGCCGATCAAGCCATCTCGCTGGTCCTTGAAACGGTGGAGGCGATACAGGCAGAACGCGGCGATCGCGAAAAGCTCTGGGGTTCGATGATCAAACAGACCCTCAAGCGACGGCGCCCCGGATTCAATGAAAGTTTCTACGGTTTTCGTTCGTTCAGTGATCTGCTCGAAGAGGCGCAGACACGCGGACAGTTGGTTCTGGAGATGGATGAACGCTCCGGCGGGTACCTCATCCGCGTAGCCGCCACTGAATGAGTCCGCTGGAAGCCGTGCCAAGCTAAAACTGATCAATCGACCCTGCGGGATGCAACCGGAGGAACCATGAAGCTATATTCCGATCGTCATGGACGTGCACCGAGCCCTCGGCGTGTGAGAATGTTCATCGCCGAAAAGTCTCTTGATGTAGAAGTTGTCAGCATGGAATTGCACACGGAAAATAGAACCCCAAATTTCAAACAGAAAAATCCGATCGGCACTCTGCCGGTGCTGGAACTGGATGACGGCACTTGTATTGCCGAATCGATAGCAATCTGCCGCTATCTGGAAGAGATATCCCCGCAACCGCGCCTGTTTGGCGCCTCGCCGCTTGAAATCGCCACAATCGAAATGTGGAACCGGCGCGCGGAACTGGCCTTTTACCTGCCGATCGAATACGCGGGGGGATTTCTTGGAGAAGAAGTGGCGCAGCGGTCCCGGCAGCGCGTCGACAAGATGCTGCGACTGTTCGACGAGGAACTGGCTGGGCGAGCCTTCATCGCCGGTACTGATCTTTCCGTCGCCGACATAACCACAAAAGTAGCGATCGACTTCGGCGTGCGTTTCAACGATATCGTGGTACCCGAAGATGTCGGCAATTTTCAGCGCTGGCACACTGAACTGGAATCACGCGCAAGCGCCCGGGCCTAGGCTCAACGAGCTTCAAATTGATCGATGCGGACCGCGTCGAATCAGCAGACCCCTGCCGGATTTACCAATGACATCGGCCCCTTCGGCGACGACTTCGCCACGACTGATGGTGTACTTCGGCCAACCGGTCACTTGCATCCCATCATAAGGTGAGTAGTCACAGCGAGAGTGCATTGCTGCACCATCGATCGTTCTGCGCTCTTCATCGTCCCAGACCACCAGATCTGCATCGCTGCCGATGCCTATAGAGCCCTTCCGCGGATAGAGCCCGAACAACTTTGCAGGGTTGGTCGACGTGACCGCAACAAATTGTTCGAGACTTATTCGCCCACCGAGCACGCCTGTCGAGTAGAGCATGGGCAGACTGGTCTCCAGGTCCGCCACACCTTGTCGCAGATTGCTGACGTCGAGTTCAGGATCGAGCTTCTCCGCAAGTAGCCAGGGTGCGTGATCCGTCGCGAGCGTATCAATATTGCCGAAAGCCAACGCCGCCCACATTGCATCGACATCCGATTGTTCACGCAGCGGTGGCGCACCGGCATATTTAGCCCCGTCCTTTTCTTCGAAGCGTTGCCGGGTGAGATACAGATACATCGGTCTGGTTTCGACATAGACCGGTGCTCCACGGCTGCGGCCGTCGTGGCAGGCAGCAAGTGCTCTGGCGCTGGCGAGGTGAACGATATAACTGGGGCAGCCGGTCGTTTCGCAAAATCCAACGGCACGGTAGGTGGCTACCGCTTCGGCTTGGACAGGCCTTGCTTCGGGAAAATAGCGGGGTTCAACTTTTCCTGCCTCGCGCAGCAGGTTACAACAACAATCGATAATCGCTGCATCTTCGCAGTGAATGAGCGCGATCCCCCCGGCTTTTTCGACGATGCGCATCGCCTCGAGAAATTCAGGCACATGCCGATCAAATCCGCGGAACGAAAGAAAAATCTTGATCGACGTATGACCCTGCTCGTGGAGTGTGGTGATGTCAGCGAGATTCTCTTCGCTCGGATACGTCAGCACCGGATGAAAAAAATAGTCGGCGATCGAAAGTTCCTGCGCTTCCGCATCGTCTCGGGCGATCGCATCCGGCAGCGACTGATCCCGCTCGGGAAAGCACATATTGCCAACGGTCGTGATACCACCCGCTAGCGCAGCACGAGAGCCGGACTCAAAGTCATCGGACCACTTCCAGCCATCGCTCTGGCGGGTTGGCGGGGTCAGATGCACATGTGGGTCCACACCGCCTGGGGTAACAAACTGACCCGCCGCATCGATTTCTCTCGCGGCAGACATGTTGCCACCCAGTTGGACAACCTGGCCATTATCAATTCCAACGTCCACGGTAGCCCTGCCGCCCACCGTAACCACCGTGCCACCCCGTAGTATCAAATCCATCGCGCCGCTCTTCCGCCCCCAGGACACTATCGTTTAACTTTTTTCAGCGGGCCGCGCAAGCTCTGTAATTAGTGGCTAACGAAAGACACCACATACCGGTTAGAATCGCCGCTAAGGGACAACGCACATCGTCGGGTTCGAGGGGGAATAACACAGTGAGGAATACACTTAGCGCTGGCATCATCGCAGGCGCGCTTGCGGCTCTCGCCGGATGCGCACAACCCGCTGATTCTGCAGATGAGGCAACCGCTGCGCCTGCGGTTACCGCTTCTGCGGAGGCTGCATCTGAGGATGCAAGCGAGGCCAGCCAAACAGCCGGCCGCCGGTTCGGCGGCATGGGCCTTGAGATGCCGGCAGACATCATCATTGTCGATCCTGCAGAAAATGCGCAGCGCAACGCCTACTTCGGTGACTTGCATGTTCACACGACCTACAGCTTCGACGCCTTCGCCTTCGGCACTCTGGCAACACCTTATGATGCGTATCGCTATGCCAAAGGCGAGGCGATCAAGCACCCGGCGGGATTCGACGTGCAACTCAGCCAACCACTGGATTTCTACGCAGTCACCGACCACGCCATGTTTCTGGGTACAGTAGGAGCCGCCGCCGATCCAACTACGGAGTTTTCCAAATTGCCTCACGTGCAGGATCTGCACAATCTGAATGCACCAGAAAATCTCAATATCGGCAGTCTGCGCCAGCGGATCGCCGCGTTTTCCAATTTCCTGCCAAACACCCTCAGAGGCATCGTCGAAGGCTCAATAGACGTTGAGATGGTCAACGATGTCACCAGGAACGCCTGGGCGGATATCATCAACGCGGCTGAAGAACACAACCAACCTGGAGAATTCACAGCGTTTGTCGCCTATGAATACACCTCGTCGACCGACGATCGTGGCAACCTCCACCGCAATGTGATTTTCCGGGATGCTGACAAATTACCCGTACTGCCTTTTTCGCGATTCCACAGTCAGAACCCGGAAGGACTCTGGGATTGGATGGATGATCTGCGCGATCAGGGTATTGAAACTCTTGCTATCCCGCACAATTCAAACGGCTCGAACGGCCATATGTTCAAACTCGTTGACTGGGCCGGCAACCCGTTGGATGACGCCT